>CAMCXT010000070.1 GCA_945883545.1 Chitinophaga pinensis
AGAATCAATGAGTCTGGAAATAGCAACGAAATTGTTCTTGAATCAAACGATACACTTTGTCGTCAGGTTTCTAATCGAGAACCTCAGTTGAGAGAGTTTGCGGCCAATCACGATATTATCGTTTTTGTAAGCGGAAAGAAAAGCTCCAATGGAAAAGTTTTGTTCGATGTGTGCCACGAAGTAAATGCTCAATCTTATTTTGTTTCCACTTGGGAGGAGGTTGATTCCAGCTGGTTCGACAATGATTCGAAAGTGGGCATTTGTGGAGCAACTTCAACACCGATGTGGTTGATGGAGGATATTGCAGAGAAGCTCCGACAATTAGAGCTTGTAGTTTAAAACCTAGATTATTGCCGACCTATTTTAATGCTGATTCTTTGAATTGGAAGAAGGTTTGGCGTGCTTGAATTGATCCTGATAACGAGTAGTTTATCCATAGGATGAATTTTGAAAACAGCATTTTGAGCCCGATTTATTTGGTTTCTTTTTAAAGATATTTTTTTACCTTTGCAGCCCTCTGAAAATCAGGGGATGCCTTCATGGAAGGCATTGATGTTTAACTATTTTAATTGTTGACTTAATGTCAGAAGTAAACCAGGATGCTCCTGAAACAACTGTAGAAACAACTGCAGCTGTATCGGAATCCAAATCCTCCAGAACTCCGTCAGCAGCGTCCGTTCAAGACTTTGACTGGAATTCTGTTGGCAAAAAATCATCTTTGTATAGCACAGCTGAGCGCGAGCGTTTAGAAAATCTATACGAAAAATCGCTAAGTTCAATCACTGAACACGAAGTTGTTGAAGGTTACATTGTAGCTTTAACTTCTAAGGATGCTGTGGTGAATATTGGCTACAAGTCGGACGGTATCGTTCCACTTTCAGAACTTCGTTACAATCCAGACATCAAAATCGGCGAACGTATTGAAGTTTATATCGAAAGCAAGGAAGATCGCAGTGGTCAGCTAATTCTTTCTCATAAGAAAGCGCGTTCATTAAAGTCTTGGGATCGTGTAAACGATGCACTCGAGAACGACGAAGTGATCAAAGGTTATGTAAAGTGCCGTACCAAAGGTGGTCTTATCGTAGACGTATTTGGAATCGAAGCTTTCCTTCCAGGTTCACAAATCGATGTGAAGCCAATTCGCGACTACGATGTTTACGTTGGTAAGTCGATGGAATTCAAGGTTGTGAAAATCAACAAAGAATTCAAAAACGTTGTAGTATCTCACAAAGCGCTTATCGAGGAAGAACTCGAAGCACAGAAAACAGAAATCATCTCTAAGCTTGAAAAAGGTCAAGTTCTTGAAGGAACCGTTAAGAATATCACTTCTTACGGTGTATTCATCGACCTTGGCGGCGTAGATGGTTTGATTCACATTACCGACCTAAGCTGGGGTCGTATTAATCACCCTGAAGAAATCGTTAAACTTGACGAGAAAATTCAGGTGGTTATCCTCGACTTCGACGAAGGTAAGAAGCGTATCGCTCTTGGCTTGAAGCAATTAACTTCACATCCTTGGGATAAAGTTGATGCAAGCTTGAATGTGAACGATAAAGTAAAAGGTAAAGTAGTAGTTATTGCTGATTACGGTGCTTTCATCGAAATCGAGCCAGGTTTCGAAGGTCTAGTTCACGTTTCTGAAATGTCATGGTCGCAGCATTTGCGTTCAGCTCAAGATTTCTTGAAAGTAGGCGACGAAATCGAGTGTGTAATCCTAAGCTTGGATCGCGAAGAGCGTAAAATGTCGCTTGGTATTAAGCAATTGATGCCAGATCCTTGGTCTGATATCGAAACCAAATACCCTGTTAACTCTAAGCACACTGCTAAAGTTCGCAACTTCACTAATTTCGGTGTGTTCGTAGAACTTGAAGAAGGTGTTGATGGATTGATCCACATCTCTGATTTGAGCTGGAGCAAGAAAATCAAGCATCCAAGTGAATTCACGAAAGTGGGTGATACTATCGATGTTGTTGTATTGGATACCGACAAAGAAAACCGTCGCTTGAGCCTAGGTCACAAGCAATTGGAAGAGAATCCATGGGATGTATTCGAAACAGTATTCAACGAAGGTTCAATTCACCAAGGAACTGTTATCAGTGTAAACGATAAAGGTGCAGTAATTACTCTTCCTTACGGTGTTGAAGGTTTTGCGCCAATCAAACACATGACTAAAGAGGATGGTTCTGCTGCAAAAGCTGAAGAAATTCTCGATTTCAAAGTAATCGAATTCTCTAAAGACAGCAAGAAAATCATCGTTTCACATGCTCGTACACACGAAGCAGAAAAGCCTTCTGACAAACCAGCTCGCGAAACTGAGTCGGCTGCAAAAGGTTCGAATGCAGGTGATGAAACGAAGAAAGCAGTGAAGAAAATGAAAGACAATCTTGAAAAGTCTACTCTAGGCGATTTGAGCGTTCTTTCAAATCTTAAAAATGAAATGGAGCAAAACGAAAAGAAAGCAGCCACTAAAAAGAAGGCAGCCGACGATTCTGAAGAAGCTTAATCCATTTTCTATTTAATTGAGCGCCCCGTTCCTTTTTGGTTCGGGGCGTTTTTATTTGATGCACACCGAGCAATGATTATATTTGCCAACTTATGGTAGCACCCCGCATTATTCTAGACGCCGAAAGGTTTCGTTTAACTCTTGCGAGATTATGCTATCAATTGATTGAGAATCACGACGATTTTAGCCAATCTGTTGTAGTTGGTTTGCAGCCAAGAGGTATATTTTTGAGTCGGAAAATTATCGCCGAACTAAATAAACTTACTGGGCAAAAAATCACCTATGGTGAATTAGATGTTACATTTTTCCGGGATGACTTCCGCCGAAAGGCGCTGATTCCTCAAAACACACAAATGGATTTTGTAGTGGAAGGGAAGAAGGTAATTTTGGTGGATGATGTGCTTTTTACAGGAAGAAGCATCCGTGCAAGCCTTGATGCATTGCAACAGTTTGGTCGCCCCGAAAAAGTAGAATTGTTGGTGCTGGTGGATCGCCGTTGGAGCCGTGAAATTCCGGTTTCTCCAGACTATGTTGGCATCACAGTAGACGCTGTATTTTCAGAAAAAGTCACCCTCGATTGGAATACCGATCAACAGGGTGCAATTGTACATTTACTCACTAAAAACCAGGAAGACTAAATGCTGAGTGTTAAACACCTCCTCGGAATCAAATACCTGAACCGCGAAGACATTGCACTCATTCTGCAAACAGCAGATACTTTTCTAGATGTGATCAATCGTCCAATCAAGAAAGTTCCTTCGCTTCGAGATATCACGATTGTAAATTTATTTTTCGAGAACTCTACTCGAACTCGCCTTTCGTTTGAACTTGCAGAAAAGCGCCTTTCGGCAGATACACTGAACTTTACTGCTTCTTCCTCTTCCGTTTCAAAAGGAGAAACCCTCATCGACACTGTGAACAATATCCTTTCGATGAAAGTGGATATGGTGGTGATGCGCCATCCTCAGGCCGGTGCTGCACATTTTCTTTCCGAACAGGTAGATTCTATCATTGTAAATGCCGGAGATGGAGCCCATGAACACCCAACTCAAGCTTTACTAGATGCATTTTCGATCAAACGAAAACTCGGTAGTGTAGAAGGGAAGAAGGTTGTTATAGTTGGAGATATTCTTCATTCACGTGTAGCATTGTCGAACATCTTTTGCTTACAGAAACTTGGTGCTGAAGTGGCTGTTTGCGGTCCTCCAACCTTGATTCCACGCCATATCGAAAGCCTTGGAGTTCGCGTTGAAACCAACTTGCGCAAAGCGCTTGAATGGTGTGATGTAGCCAACATGTTGAGAATTCAACTGGAGCGACAAGACATCAAATATTTTCCATCATTGCGCGAATATTCATCACTTTACGGCTTGAATGCAGCCTACTTAGAATCGCTCAGCAAAGAAATTGTGATCATGCATCCCGGCCCAATTAATCGAGGTATAGAAATCTCTTCCGATGTAGCAGATGGTCCGCATTCAATCATTTTGGATCAAGTAGAAAATGGAGTAGCAGTTAGAATGGCGGTTTTGTATCTGCTTGCAGGACGGCAACCAGAATAATTGCACAGACTTCGCTTACTTGAGATGCATTGACATTGCTCAAGAATTTTGTTGTTTTGTAGAATTTCCGTAGGTTTGACGAAAGATTAAAGATTTATGAATTTTTCTAAAGAGAAAACTGAGCATTATACCGTGTTAAAAGTACATGCCGATAAACTCGACAGTACAAATGCACCGGACTTAAAATCAGAATTCCTATTGATCAACAATGATGGTGTATGTAATGTTATTTTAGACATGACCGACGCACGTTACTGTGATTCTTCAGGTCTTTCATCCATACTTGTTGGAAACCGTCTTTGCAAAAACTCTAATGGGATGCTCATCATTGCTGGTCTTCAACCTACAGTGAAAAAACTCATTACTATTTCTCAGTTGGATCCAGTGTTAAACATTGTTCCAACTGTTTCTGAAGCCATCGATTATCTTTTCATGGCTTCCATTGAAAAAGACCTTAACGAAAACGAATAAAGTACTCTCATAAAACAACCCACACATGATCAAACATTTACTCCTATCAGTTTTTGTAGCAGCAGCTTTCTCAGGCGCTGTAAATGCTCAGTGCACGCCTAACACCCAATATGCTGATTCAACTTTTGGTGTTTGGCCCGACACAACAACCAATCTTCCATGTGCTTTTGCCGACAATGCTTCAGGTTATAGCGCAACGATCGATTTGAAAACCCTTACTGATACAACAGTTACTATTACTCTCTTAGGAAGTCCGATTGTACTAGAGGCATATATCGAAGCTTTTAGAATCAACAGTGTAGATGGTCTTCCTGCTGGATTTAACTACATTCCAAATCAATCTGTTTGGACCAATGGTGGAGCTACTCCAAACTTTACTGCAGTGCAAGGATGTGTAAGCATTCTCGCGGCTCAATCTGCATTGGCAGATCTTATTGCTGCAAATCCAACTGGAATCGATATTCCATTGACAGTTGTGGTTGACGCAAAAATCAAGAACACCAACAATCCTCTTGCAAACGCAGTAATCAGCGATGCATGGTTGTCGGAATTAACTTCACTTCCAGGAATTACTGCAATCCCAGTAGAAGGTTACAAACTTCGCGTTCGTCCAGTTACAACTGCAGAATGCGGTACAACTGCTGTTGCTGAAATCACTTCAAGCGTTGAAATTGACGGAAACTACCCGAATCCATTTTCAAAATCTACCAACATTCGTTTTTCTTCAAATTCTTCCAAGAACATGGAAATAAAAGTGTTCAACATGGTAGGTAAAGAAATGATGAAAGCTAATTTCAAAGCCGTTAAAGGCGAGAATTCATACAATCTTATCAATGAGAAACTTACCCAAGGTGTTTATTTCTACACATTGAGTGATGGCAAAAACACTGCTACTCGTCGCATGATTGTTTCTGCAAACTAACTGATCTAAAAATAATTAAAAGCCCCGACGCTAAATCGGGGCTTTTTTTTGCCTTTTTACACCCTTATAATTCATGTCGATTGAGCTTCATATTTTGGGAAGTGGTTCAGCCACGCCAATTCCAGGTCGAAATCCTACAGCTCAGTTATTGAAGTTAGATCAATCGGAAGTATTGATTGATTGTGGTGAAGGGACCCAGATTCAAATGCTTAGGTTCCGGCATAAAGCATCTCGAATAAAGGTGATTCTTATATCGCATTTACATGGAGATCATTATTTAGGCTTGCCCGGGCTTTTGTCGTCGATGCACCTAATGGGCAGAAAAGAACCCGTACACCTTTTTGGTCCTCCACAGCTGAAGGAAATTCTCGATTTTCAATTCAAGGTTTCTGAAACGGTACTAAAATTTCCATTGCATTTTTATCCGACTCAGGATGCAGAGGTAGCTCATTTAACAGAGTTTTGCGGATTCGATATCTACTCATTTCCTTTAAATCATCGCATTCCTACCACCGGTTTTTTATTCAAAGAAAAACCCCGCAGAGGTCATTTGATTACTGAAATGCTCAGGCAATACAAGATTCCAGTAGAAATGTACAAGGAGATAAAAGCAGGAGCTGACTTTATCACAACAGATGGAAACTTAATTCCCAACCACATCTTGGTGAAGGCATCTACGCCATCCATTAGTTATGCCTATTGCTCAGATACAGCTCCAACATTAAGTACAGTTAACGTCATCAATGGAGTAGATTGGCTTTACCATGAAGCAACTTTTTTACATGAATTGATCGATAGAGCAACCGAAACCTATCATACAACTGCCAAACAAGCTGGCGAAATTGCCCAAAGTGCAGGTGTGAAGAATTTAATCATTGGTCATTTTTCATCTCGATATAGAGATCTTAAACCTCTTCAAAATGAAGCTGCATTGGCTTTTGATCAAGTGATTGCCGCCGAAGACGGAATGAAATTCACGCTAAGATAATCGTACCCATTTTTAAACGTTTAGGTGAAAGTTAGTTCACAAAAACGACGAGCAACATCGGTTCTGGGCACTGATTTTAAGGAAAAGATTTTGCTTTCAGATATTTAGTGCAAAGTGCTTGAATGTTTATTTAGGATTAACAGTAAAATGTTATTAACTTAGCATAACAATATGTCTGTACAAATAATTACCAAAGATCGTATAGTGCTTGAAATTGTTCAAGACAATCCGCTGCTAGCCTCAGTAGTAGATCGCTTTGGTATTCCTTATTCTAAATGGACGCTCACGCTTGAAAAAGCTTGTGAAGATCATCAAGTAAATACAGCGTTGTTGCTTGAAATGCTGAGAGCATTTGCCGACAACAATTACTTCCCAAAAGAAGAGCTCGATAAGATGCCTCTTCATTCGATTATCGAATACTTGATTAAAACGCATATCTATTATATCAATTCACGTTTGCCAAGAATTGAGCAGTTTATAGGAATGTTGGTCGACCATTACGGGAAATTCGATATGCAGCTTTATCTGCTCAAAGATTATTTTGAAGATTACAAACGCGACATGCTAGCCCATATTTGTATTGAGGAGCGTGAACTTTTTCCATATGTACTTCGGTTAATCAATGCAAGTGAAGATATTCCAGCTACTCGTTTGTTGTATGATTTGTTGGAGCAGAATTCTATTACACGTTTTGTGAACGAGCATTGCCACGTTGAGGACGAACTCGGGGAAATCCGTCGCAGGCTAAATAATTATTCGGAGGCAAATAACCACAAGATTCAAATTACTACACTCTTTTACGAGTTAAGACTTTTTGAAATAGATTTGCTGACCCATGGAAAGGTGGAAGATGAAATCCTCATCCCACGCGCTAGGGAAATTGAAGAGAAACTAAAGCGTAACCTTCTTCGTAAGGCTATGCTCAGCTAAAAGCAAAATAAAACTATGTTAAAGAAAGAAATTGAAAAGGCACTGAACGAACAGATTGCCACAGAAGCTGCTGCATCATTCCTGTATCTATCATTGGCATCTTGGTGCGACACCAAAGGATTCGAAGGGTCGGCTGCATTTCTTTACCAGCAATCAGACGAAGAAAGAATGCACATGTTGCGCCTTTTCCATTACATCAACAATACAGGTGGATCGGCAATCGCTCCTGAAATTAAAAAACAGAATTACAAAATCTCCACCCTCGCTGATGCTTACCGTTTGGTGTACAAAAGCGAAATTAAGGTTACTGAATCAGTGAATGAATTGGTAGACCTTTGCACCAAGCAAAAGGATTATTCTACTTTGAACTTCATTCAATGGTATGTTTCAGAACAGTACGAAGAAGAAGTGCTGATGAAATCAATCATCGATAAAATCGAACTTGTTGGTGACGACGGGAAAGGCCTTTTTATGATTGATCAATACATCAAAACGATCCGTAAAGAAAATGCTGCTGCCGAAGCCAAAGGCGGTCAGGAAGCTTAATCCAACATCTTTTCAATTTCTCCAGGTTCTATTTCTGGAGAAACCTCAATGGCTGGACTTTGGTGTTTAAACCAAGTTACCTGTCTTTTAGCATATCTCCGTGTATTTTGACGGATGAGTGCTAGGCATTCAGTTAGATCAGTTTTACCTTCAAAGTGATCGAATAGTTCGGTGTATCCTACTGTTTGTAAAGCCTTCAAGGTTTTGAATGGATATAAGTCTCTTGCTTCATCCAACCAACCCACCTTAACCATCTTGGTAGTTCGTTGATTGATTCTTTCGTAAAGGCTTTCCCGTTCGAGTGTTGTGGTGAGATACAATACTTTGAAAGGGAGTTCTTTCTTGGCTCCACTTCGCATCGAACTGTATGTTTTACCTGATGCTTCGATCAACTCCAAGGCCCGCATCAATCGCGCCTTATTATGCATATCGATAGTTTGCGCATATTGAGGATCTTTCTCTTGCAACCAAGATTGCAACTTCCCTAAGCCCTCTCGCTGATATACATCCATTACATAAGCCCTGATTTCCTCCGAAACCGCAGGCAATTCATCCATTCCTTCAACAAGGGCTTTGATGTATAAACCGCTTCCTCCACAAAGAATCTGGATAGCATTTTTTAGGAAAAGCTGTTGCAATTTTTCTTCTGCCTGGGCAGCAAATAACCCAGCATTGAAAGGCTCATGGATGCTTTGAGATCCTACAAAATGATGATTCACCAAAGCCAATTGAGTTGCATCAGGCGCTGCACTTCCAATGGCTAATTCTTTGTAAACTTGGCGAGAATCTGCAGAGATTATTTCTGCACCAAAATGCAAGGCAAGTCGGATAGCCATATCGGTTTTACCCGAACCGGTTGCACCGCCTATAACGATTAAAGTATTGTCTTTCAAAGGTTACTCGTCGTAATCTCCGCCGCCTCGACCATATCCTCCACCGGAACCATACTCATCGTCTTCTCCACTTCCACCGTTTTCATCATCGTCGTCTCCGAAACCTCCATAAGATTCATCATCATCGTCGCCACTGTGACTGCTGTTATCGGTTTCGATCGTATTGTTGAACTCTTCAGCCAACTTGGCGATCTCATTGTCGGTTTCCAATTCTAAGTCGGCAGGAAGCTCCAATGTGTCGCTTTCAGGCTCATCCTCTGCAATATCTAGGATAGGGCCATCTTCATCGCCTTCATCGTCCGACATTTGAGCAAGAAGTCTGCTCAATTCATCTTCTTCCTCCGTTTTAGGTGCTTTGGGCTTTCTGCCTCTGCCATCTGGCTCGGTGCGCTCACGGTTTGGAATAACCAGTACTTCCTTGTATTGAACTGGAGGAATGCCAGTACTGTATGAAACTTTCGGATAGGTAACGCGGTATTCGGCATTTCCCATAACACGAATCAACTCAATGTTGAAGTTCCAACGCACCTCTTCATCGTAGGTAAAGAGAAACTTCTGGTGCGGATCGTCGATGTGATCTACCAATTCCGTTTTTTTCAAGATAGAATCTCCTTCACCTTGAATAGCTCCGATTTCCGATCCTTTGCGCCAATTGTGGTCGGCAAGCCAAAAAACACCTTTGTGCTTGTTGTCGAAACCCACCGATTTTAACGTTTCATAAAATAAGTCGGCAAAGGTTTGATCTGCCTTGAAGTCGATATCTCTTTGGATATCATCGTAATCGTCGAATGTTATGCGAAAACGGAGTATGCTCATATGCTCGGTTCTTCTGAATCAGAAATGGAAGTGCTTAAACGTTTAACTGGGATTAATCCGATTTTTGTCCCTTCAAGCAACATGTATTCGTATGCTTCCTCAAAATTGTTCGGAATAATGCCTTCGAGAATTGCTTCCCTGATGGCGCTTTTAATGATACCAATCTCCTTGCCTGGGGTAATTCCAAATGTAATCATGATATCGTTACCGGAAACAGGTGGTTGCCAATTGCGCAACTTATCTTTTTCCTCAATTTCTTTCAGCTTGATTTTTACGATTTCAAAGTTAGCCAAATACCGTTTCACCTTTTCCCTGTTTTTAGAGGTGATATCCGCTTGGCATAAAGTCATGAGATCATCAATATCATCGCCAGCTTCAAACAGCAATCGACGAACTGCAGAATCGCTTACTTCTTCCTTACTCAATACAATCGGACGTAGGTGAAGAAAAACAAGTTTCTGCACATATTTCATTTTGTCGTTCAGCGGAAGCTTCAATTTTCTAAAGATATCAGGCACCATACGCGCACCTTTGTCTTCATGCCCATGGAAGGTCCAGCCATGACCATGTTCGTAGCGTTTGGTTGCTGGCTTGGCGATATCGTGCAGTATAGCAGACCAACGCAACCACAAATTATCGGTGTGCGGACAAATATTGTCGAGCACTTGTAAGGTGTGGTAAAAGTTGTCTTTGTGACTTTTGCCATTTACCGTTTCAATGCCATGCAAATCGGCCATCTCTGGAAAAATGAGCCTTAACAATCCTGTGTTAAACAGGTGATTAAAGCCTACCGATGGTTTATCCGAAAGGATGATTTTATTCAACTCTTCTGAAATTCGTTCTGCCGAAACGATGCGCATTCTCTCTTTATTTCGGCTAATCGCTTCCAGTGAATCGGCTTCGATTTCGAAATTCAATTGAGAAGCAAAACGTATAGCACGCATCATCCTCAAAGGATCATCCGAATACGTTTGATCGGGCAGGAGCGGAGTGCGCAAGATTTTATTCTCCAAGTCGAGCAAACCTCCAAAAGGATCAATTATCTCATCCGACAGAGGATTTAAACCTACTGCCAATGCATTGATGGTAAAATCACGACGGGCTTGATCTTCTTCCAAGGTGCCATTTTCAACAATGGGCTTGCGCGATTCGCTTCGGTAGGATTCTTTGCGCGCACCAACAAACTCAAGTTCAAGATCACCCAACTTAATCATGGCTGTTCCAAAATTTTTGAAATAAGCCACTTGTGCCGATTTGCCTAATTTATGCGCTACCGCACGAGCAAAATCGATCCCACTACCTTCCACAACAACATCAATATCTTTGCGGAAGTCTCTGCCCATCAATCGATCACGAACGTACCCGCCAATAACAAAGGCACGCACTTGTTGCTTTGCTGCTACTTCCGACAGCAATTCAAATACAGGTTCGGTGAGAGTTAAATGAGCCAAAACGGCTGCAAAAATAGCCTTTTTACGAAGCGTTTGGTAGCAAACTCAACAGCCTTTGAACATCGATTGTTAATGCACAACGAAAATGGCCTTCAGGACACGCTTTTTTACCATGCAAACCACAAGGTCGGCAAGTGAGTTTT
>CAMCXT010000071.1 GCA_945883545.1 Chitinophaga pinensis
GATATGGTGCTCGAACAACTCGATACCACTTTGCGTTTTTGTTATTTGGTAAGAGCAATAGAAAATGTTGGAAACACCTTTCAAGTAAGGGATTCAAGCTGGTCGAACGTACTTTGTTTAACACAAAAGCCAACCATTTATATTCCCAATGCATTTGTTCCTCAAGGTCCATTGCCTAACAATTCATTTAAAGCAAAAGGATTGTATGAAAAACTGGCGATTAACCATGAGTTTTTCGTGTTCAACCGCTGGGGGGAAGAGGTTTTTAAGACACTGAAAACAGACGAATCTTGGGATGGGAAATACAAATCGACTTATGTGCAGCCCGGAATCTATGTTTATCGGATAAAATTTGAATTGCCTGATGGTTCAAAGTTCGATCAGAGGGGTTCAATATTGGTGATAGATTAGATTAAATGCCTGTATTTCAATGAGGTCTTTCGGTTCAGGAGAAATTTTTCTGAATTTCTTTGGAAATAAAATTCATTTGCTACTTTTGCAAACCACAAAACTGTCCGATGGTGTAACTGGCAACACGTCTGATTTTGGTTCAGAAGAGTCTAGGTTCGAAACCTAGTCGGACAACAAAACCCTAGCTTAATCGCTAGGGTTTTTTGTTTTGTATCATACGCTTCAAACTTGTTTCAACAAGAATTGCTGAAAACTTTACAATCTTACTGAGGCAGATTGCTGGTAGTTTGTTATTTTCGTCGCCTCATTGCATATAAAATATCCGTTAAACGGAGCTTATGAAGTCATACAAACTGATCAATAATACCCTAGGCTGGTTAACCTTCGCGATAGCCATGATTACCTACGGGTTAACTGTTGAACCTACAGCCAGTTTTTGGGACTGTGGAGAATTTATCGCAACAGCCTATAAACTACAAATTGGCCACCCTCCTGGAGCACCATTGTTCATGATCATTGGTCGTGTAGCAACATTGTTTGCTTTTGGAGATACATCCAAGGTAGCATACATGATGAATTTGCTATCCGCTTTGGCGAGTGCAGGTACGATTTTGTTTCTCTTTTGGACGATCACCCACCTCACCAAAAAATTCTTTGTAGGAAACAGTGGTGAATTTTCAATGGGCAACATGATCGCAATTTTCGGAAGCGGTCTTGTTGGAGCTTTGGCTTACACCTTTTCGGATACATTTTGGTTTTCGGCTGTTGAAGGTGAGGTTTATGCCTTGTCGTCGTTTTTTACTGCCATCGTTTTCTGGGCGATGTTAAAGTGGGAAGAGGTTGCCGATCAACCTTATGCAGATCGATACATTATTCTAATTGCCTATCTCATGGGATTGTCGATCGGTATCCACTTATTGAACCTTCTCGCGATTCCAGCACTTGCTTACATTTATTACTTCCGCAGATTCAAACCTAGCCGCTTCGGAATTGTACTTACAGGTTTTATCGGTATGCTTCTGTTGGGCTTCATTCAATTTGCATTCATCCCAAAAACTGTTGGAACTGCTGCTCAATTCGAATTGCTCATGACCAATACATTGGGAATGGGATTCGGAACAGGTGCTATCGTTTATCTACTTTCATTGGTTGTTTTGATTTTCCTTTCATTCCGTTTCATCACGCAGGAAAAGGAAATCCCTACAGTTATCGCAATGGGATTGTTGCTTTTCATGGTTTCAGGTATTCTGATGGGAGTAATCATGACTGGTATCCTAGCCTACCTTATCTTGGTTCGCAAGAATAGCTTCAGAATGGCGCACACTTTCACTGCATGCATCACCGTGATGTTGATCGCTTATTCAAGTTATGGAATGATTTTGATTCGTTCTGCTGCAGATACACCAATGGATGAAAACAATCCAGAAAATGTATTTACGCTTCAGAGCTACTTAAATCGTGAACAATACGGTACGCGTCCGTTGGTTTATGGGCAGTATTTTAATGCGCCTCTTCATCCAGACAAGGAAAAGCGTTATAAACCAGGCAATACAGTATTCGCACCTGATTACAAGACAGGCAAATACATCGTTGTTGCTACGCCTAAGGATACTGAAGAACCTGTTTATGATCCTAAGTTTTGCACCATTTTCCCAAGAATGTGGAGTGCTCAATCATCCCACGTTCGTGGATATAAATCTTGGGCAAATATTAAGGGTGATCCTAAAAAAGTTCCATCATTCGGTCAAAATATTACGTTCTTCTTGAAGTATCAACTAGGATTTATGTACTTCCGATATTTTGCATGGAACTTTATCGGAAGAACCAATGATGTTCAAGGACAAGGAAAGCCTTCATCCGAAGGAGGTTGGAAAAGTGGATTAAGTTTTATCGACGATGATAGGCTTGGAACGCAAGACAATCTTCCTCCAACCATGGCAAACAACAAAGCCAACAACAGCTTTTATTTCTTGCCTTTGATTTTAGGTTTGATTGGTTTAGTCTTCCAATTGTCGAGGTCGAAAAAAGATTTCATGGTCGTTACCTTGTTTTTCATTTTCACAGGTATTGCCATCATCATTTTCTTGAATCAATATACCAATGAGCCTCGTGAACGAGATTATGGTTTTGCAGGCTCTTTTTATGCATTCGCGATTTGGATCGGAATGGGTGTTGCTGCGATTTATGATTTCTTGAAGAAATTCGCACCAGGGTCGATGGTTGCAGGTTTGGCAACTGCAGTTTGTTTGGTAGCTGTTCCGGGCATCATGGCAAAAGGTGGATGGGATGATCATAATCGTTCTGATCGCTACACTGCTAGAGATTACGCGATTAACTATTTACAGTCTTGTCAGAAAAACGCCATTCTCTTCACCAATGGTGATAACGATACGTTCCCGCTTTGGTATGCCCAAGAGGTTGAAGGTGTGAGAACGGATATTCGGGTGGTGAATTTGAGCTTGTTGAATACCGATTGGTATATCGACCAAATCAAGAGAAAGGCTTACGACTCCGATGCTGTGCCTTTGTCGCTCACCCAAGAAAAATACCGCCAAGGGAAGCGTGAGCAAATTCTAATTGTTGATAAAGGTTTGTCTGGACATCAGAACATTCGTCAAATGATGGATTTTGTTGCCAGCGATGATCAAAATAACAAGTTCGCATACAGCGATCGTTACTTCGATTATTTCCCTTCAAATAAGTTCAGCCTCCCAGTTGATTCTGCGAAGGTTGTAAAAAATGGAACAGTTCCACGTGAACTTGCTGGAAGTGTAGTTCCTCAAATCGATTTTACCATCGATAGGAATTACATCTTGAAAGCTGAATTGATGATTTTAGATCTACTTGCGACCAACAACTGGGAACGCCCGGTTTATTTCGCAATCACAGTTGGAGATGAAAGTTATCTTGGTTTACAAGATTATTTCCAATTGGAAGGTTTGGCTTATCGAATTGTTCCAGTGAAGAGCCAACCAATTGCGCGTGGAGACGACTACGGTAGAATAAATACCGATCTGATGTACGACAACATGATGAATAAATTCCGTTGGGGTGGTGTCGACAAAAAGGAACTTTACATGGATGAAAATAACCTGCGCATGACCATGAACCTTCGTTCAAACTTTGGAAGATTGGCTAACAATCTGATCATGGAAGGCAAAAAAGACAAGGCGATTAAAGTACTTGATCGTTGCTTTGAAGTGTTGCCTGAAAACAATGTTCCTTATACATTCTTCGTCATTCAGCTTGCTGATGCGTATTACAAAGCCGGGGAAAATGCAAAAGGCGATAAGGTGATGACCAAGTATGCAGCCGATTTGGAAACAGAATTGAAATACTACTTCGATCAAAAGCCTCATATTTATAAGGACTACGAGTCGGAAGTTCAGAGAACTATGTCGATTTTTAAATATCTTCTCGATACGTTAAGAAGAAATCAACGAGCCGACATGATAGCCAAAGTGGAAACATCTTTCCGTGCATTGGAAAATAGATTTTTAGGTGCATCGGGCGAAACGCTGTCAAAAGGCAACTAAAATATGAATCTCATTCAACAGCCTCCGTTTATGCTCCGCTGGGCATATCCGGGGGCTGTTTGGCGTTTAGATAAAATATCAAAAACGGTATACCTTACATTTGATGATGGCCCGATTCCAGATGTAACACCATGGGTTTTAGAGGTGTTAAAGCAAGAAAATGTTAAGGCAACTTTTTTCTGTGTAGGTGAAAATGTGGAGAACCACCTTGATATTTACAATGCTATACTGAAGGATGGTCATCGTGTTGGGAATCACTCATTTCATCACATCAGAGGACGAAAGTTTAAATTGAACGACTATCTCGAAGACGTACAAAAATCCGCTGATTTTATTTCATCAAACTTGTTTCGACCACCTTACGGAAGTTTGACTATTGGGCAATACAAGGCATTAAAAAAGAATTATAAAATCATTTTTTGGGATGTTTTAACTGAAGATTACAATCAGGAAAAAACGCCAGAAGATTGCCTGAATAATGTTAAAAAGTTCACTCGAAATGGATCGGTGATCGTTTTTCACGATTCGATTAAGGCTGCTGAACGGTTAAGAAATTTTCTATCTGCTGCTATTCAGCATCTTAAGCAACAAGGTTATGCATTTGGCTTAATTGACTAGAAGTAGTTAAGTTTTGGGGTGAAATTCCTTTTATTTGTAGATGCTTGAAACGCAAAACATGTCGACGAATTTTGAAGAAATCCGCCCATACCATGACAATGAAGTTCCTGGTGCAATAGAAAGATTGCTTACTGAGCCATCATTTCATACGGCAATGCGATATGTTTTTCCAGAGAAAAGTCCTGAAGAATTAATTGCAAAATTGAAGCTGATTCGATCTGTTGATGAATTTCAATCCGATATAATTGCGCATGCAGTTCGCAATATTCAATTAAGCACCACTCGCGGGGTTCGGCATGAAGGTTTGGATAAATTAAGTAAAAGTGCTCCTTATCTGTTTATTTCAAATCACCGTGATATTGTTTTAGATTCCGCATTTTTAAATTATTTGCTGCACACTGAAGGATTTCCAACCACAAGAATTGCCATTGGAAATAACCTCTTACAAAAAGGTTGGATCACTGATTTGGTGAAATTGAATAAGAATTTTATCGTACATCGAGATACTCCTGCAAGACAAGCGTATGATTTTTCAATGCGATTGTCGAACTACATTAGACATTCAATTGCGGTAGAGCATTCTTCCATTTGGATTGCTCAGAAGGAAGGGAGAGCAAAAAATGGCTTGGACAAAACCTACGCTGGATTATTGAAAATGTTAGGAATGTCTGGAACTGGAATTCCAGCCGAAGATTTCGCCCAACTGAATATTGTGCCGATAAGTATTTCGTATGAACTTGAAACTTGCGCAGGTATGAAAGCATTTGAAATGTTTTCCAGATCTGAAAAGGGAACCTATGAAAAAGCTCCTGGTGAGGATTTACTCAGTATGAAAAATGGAATTGCACAGAAAAAAGGTAGAGTTGTGTATTCATTTGGACGGCCATTTATTACTAGTGATTTTGAATCTATTTTCTTGGAAAATAATCGAAATGACGCATTGAAAAAAATGGCTTCATTGATTGATAATGAAATTTATAAAAATTACCATTTATTTCCATTTCATTATTTGGCTTTCGATTTATTGAATAGTTCAAACCAATTTAATGTTGAATATTCTGATGAAGACAAACGATCGTTCGATTTGCATTTAGAAGAGCAACTTGCTCTATGTAAGGCTTCTCGAGAGCAATTGATTCCTTATTTTCTTGCGATATACGCAAATCCACTTAAAATGAAAATGGAACATGCTAAAGTTGGGTAATTCTAATTATCTAATTCTATAAAAGCATTTTTCTAAGTTTAATTCAGAGCTATTTTATAATTTTAAAAATCTATTTTATTTAATGTGTTTTCCCACATAAATTTCAATTCATCAAATTCAATTTTATTTAAATTTATAAAAGTATTTTCTGAATTCGTAATCATTTCATGAATTCTTAATTTTTCGGGATATTGATTTGCTATATAATGGTTGCTTGAATAGAATTTCCCGGTTCTTTTAATTTCGACGAAGTCATTATCACTATTAATTTGGTAAATAACTTGGTTATTGTTTAAGCTCCTAAAAACGGGGAAATCCATCGTCGATTTTTTATTAAACAAATATTCAGAAGTTTTGTTAATTCGTCACCATCAATAACATGAAATTTATGGCTAAATCTGCCATCGTAATTGGCTCTGGATTTTCGGGGCTGTCTGTATCTGCTTCCCTTGCTCAACAAGGCTATCAAGTAACCGTTCTTGAAAAACATTCATTGCCTGGTGGTCGTGCCCGTCAGTTTAGCGACGGTGGTTATACATTCGATATGGGGCCAAGTTGGTATTGGATGCCTGATGTGTTTGAAAAGTATTTTGAATCCTTCGGAAAAAAGGTGAGTGATTACTATGATCTTCATAAATTAAATCCTTCCTATCTTGTTTATTGGGGAAAGGATGATTTCACATCAATACCATCTGGTGTAAACGAAGTTGTTGAGATGTTCGAAAAAGAAGATCCAGGTAGCGGGATTCGACTTCGTAAATTTCTCAAAGAGGCAGAATATAAATATGAAGTTGGAATTAACAAACTTGTTTATAAGCCAGGAAGAAGCCTTCGAGAATTCGCCGATATGGAATTGATTGCCGGCGTATTTAAGTTGGATGTTTTTAAAAGCATTTCAAAGCATGTTAGGAAGGTTACCAGCAATCATCGATTAATTCAGTTGATGGAGTTTCCTGTACTTTTTCTCGGTGCATTGCCTGGAAATACTCCTGCATTGTACAGCTTGATGAATTATGCAGATATGGCACTGGGAACTTGGTTTCCTCAAGGTGGTATGTTTGAAATAGTGAAGGCTATGCACGCTGTCGCATTAGAGCAAGGTGTTAAATTTGTTTTTAATGCAGATGTTCAAGAATTCACCTTCAATAACAATGCAATAAAGTCGGTTAGGGTAGGGAAGGACGAATATTTCGCTGATGTAATTGTTTCTTCTGCCGATTATCAATTCACTGAAACGAAATTACTACCTGAACAATTTCGTTCATATTCTAATAAATATTGGGAAAGCCGAGTGATGGCTCCATCTTCATTGATTTATTATGTTGGATTAAATAAAAAACTCGATAAACTAGCGCATCATAATTTGTTTTTCGATCATTCGCTCGATCAACATGCTGTTGAAATTTATACAACACCTCAATGGCCATCAGCACCTCTGTTTTATGTTTCTTTAACTACCAAAACTGATTCTTCCGGAGCGCCCGATGGTCATGAAAATATGTTCATACTAATTCCAGTTGCTGCAGGAATGGAAGATACTGATGAGATTAAAGAAAAGTATTTTCATGTAGTAATTGATCGCTTGGAAAAACTAACTGGTCAAACAATTAAAGAAAGTATTGATTTCTATAAATCATTTGCATATCGTGATTTTGTATCTGAATACAATTCATTTAAAGGAAATGCATATGGTTTAGCAAATACATTAAGTCAAACTGCCATATTAAAACCATCCTGCAAAAGTAAAAAAGTTAGTAATTTGTATTATACTGGACAATTAACTGTTCCCGGACCAGGAGTGCCGCCCGCATTGATTTCAGGCAAGGTTGTAGCAAAGGAAATATCCAAAGATTTTCCCTTGTTCAAATAGATATTTAATTGAATAAATTGATTTCAATTCTATTTAATTAAATTAGAAATTATTTTTTTGTTCAATCATTGGTTGGAATCAAATTTAAATCTATGATCGGATTTAAAATTATTCTTGATTAAATTTATTTGAGATTAAAAATCCTTGCTTATATTGCTGTCCATATTTCATCTGCATGAAAAAAGCCATACTCTACATTTCTATTTCTCTCATGAGTTTTAGTGCCAATGCCCAAAGTTTTCATCGCTGTGGGCATGATCTATATATTCAACAACGTGCAAATGCCGATTCAACCTATTTAACATTACGTTCTGAGGTTGATCAGCAGATTTCGAACCACGTTAAATATAAAAGTAACCGGTCTGAAGAAATTTATCGAATTCCTGTTGTGTTTCATGTGATTTACAACTCAGCGGAACAAAATCTTTCAGATGAAAAAATTCAAGAGCAACTTGACATATTAAATAGAGATTATGGCAGATTGAATGAAGATTCTGTAAATACCAGATCAGAGTTTTTGCCTGTTGCTTCATCTACAGGAATTGAATTTTATTTGGCACAGTGGGATCCTCAAGGAAACGCAACTACAGGAATCACCCATACGCAAACCGATGAGGCTTCATTTTTTAATATTCAGTTCGATCTAAACACCATGAAATCCTCCACAACAGGAGGAGTTGATGCATGGGATGTGAATCATTATATGAATATTTGGGTTTGTAATCTTTCAATCCCAATCATAAATACTCCAATTATCTTGGGCTTTGCAACTCCACCCGACGGCGCACCCAATTGGCCAACAGGATCAGCAGCTGAACAGCCACAATATGATGGAGTTGTTTTGCATTATGAAGTTGTAGGAGAAAATCCAAATGCTACTGGAACCTTTGCCACAATAAACAAAGGCCGCACAGCAACCCACGAAGTTGGGCATTATCTCGGACTTCGCCACATTTGGGGAGATGGTCAAGGACAGGACGGTTGTTCTGTTGACGATGGCATCGAAGATACTCCCAATTGCGCTGAGGCTCAGCAACAAACCTGTGATTACACTGCCAATACTTGCACTGATTCGCCAATTGATTTTCCCGATCAAATTGAAAATTACATGGATTATTCAGACGAGAACTGTATGAATATGTTTACCAAACAACAAGCTGATGCAATGCGATTTGTGGTGGAAAATTTTAGGCAAGATTTATTGCTTTCTACGCCAACATTGAATAGCACTAATTTACAGGTTGGTATTTTCCCAAATCCATCCGCTCGATATATTCATCTGCAGTACCCGGCTGAGAATCTTGAGAAAGTTGTAAAAATTCAAATCCTTGACATTGATGGACGTGTTGTAAAAACACTGAGTGCTGGCAATCAGGATATTGATATCATTGATCTACACGCTGGAATCTACTTGTTGAAAGTTCAATACCAAGGCAGCTTTTCCTGTGGTAGATTTGTAAAGCTGTAATTCATAGCTGTTTTTATGCTGTTTATTTGCACTTTCATTGTTCACAAGTTCAAGAAAATTCTATAATCCGTTGAATAAAAAGATGTTGTAACTGTTAACTTTTGCTTAAAATTGTGTGGTTAATACATTTTTTTATCTCGTCAATCTGTTTATTTTTGCCCGTCGCCTAAAACCACTTTGTATGAAACGAAGCTTTTACTTAGCTTTATTTTCTGCTTTCTTGATTGCCTGCACCTTTAACACGGTTTCAGCAGTAAGCAATACAGCAGCCATTAAGCTTTCCGCCCCTGAAGAAGTAAGAGGAAGTGCAGTAATCAACACTCTTCCGCTTTCAGTAACTTCCATTTGTGAAGGTTCTGCCATTGTAATTGATTTTACAACTACGGGAGCTTCTTTTGATGTGGCAAACACTTTTATTGCTCAACTTTCTGACGCAACGGGAAGTTTCGATGCTCCAACCGAAATCGGTTCTATCGTGCTTGGTGGAGATGTCATCCCAGACAATACATATATATTCGGTGTAATACCATCTTCAATTCCTGCCGGAACTGGATACCGAATCCGAGTTGTTTCTACTCTTCCAGTAGTAACACCAACCGATAATGGTACCGATATCACAATTTCAAACACCACTGCTCCATCTGTTCCATTTGTATCAATCAATGGCCCAACAGATTTTTGCTTTGGTTCTGCAACGACCTTTTTAACATCTAGCTCCTCTAGCAATAATCTTTGGTTTCCAGGTGGAACAAATACAAACCCTTTCATCGGTGTTGTAAGCTCTGGGTGTTACTATACACAAATTCAATCTGGAAGCGGTTGTCAAACCAATTCAGTTCCTATCTGCATCAATGTAAATACACCAATCTTTACCTTCCTCGCATATTTCGAAAATGGTACTATCGCATCAACAGCTGATACCACAATTACAATCTGCGAAGGCGATTCTACTGAAATTGGGATTCTCATCGAAGGTGGTGTTGCTCCATTTGATATATCATATACATCTGATGGTATTACGATCACTACTGTAGACAATGTTGGAACAGCAGTAAGTTCCAATACATATACATACAGTTTCTTCACGAGTCAACCTGGAATTTTCCAAACAATTGGTGTAACGGATAATTTCCCAACCAATTGTGGTTCAAACGGAAGCTCTGGAACTGTAATCGTTCAAACAGCTCCACTTCCAGTTACTTCATTCTCATATGAACCATTTTGTGGTACTGAATCGGGCGCTCCAGTTGCTGCTCCTGGTTTCTTAGGTGGAGGCGTTTACTCATTTGATCCGCAGCCACTTGATGGCGCTACAATAAATCCAACCACTGGTGTTCTTTCGTCAACAGTTATTGGTGCTACGTATTCTGTAAAATATTCTGTAAATGGTCTATTCTGTGAAGCAAATTCTACAGTAACTGTTACAGTAGATTCTTCAGATATCGTTGCTTTCACAATCGATCCTTTCTGTTCAAGCAATTCTTCTTCTGCACCTATCACTGAACCTGGTTTCGCTGGTGGAGGTGCTTACAGTTTCTTAACAACTCCTTCTGATCAAGCTATCATTAATGCAGTAAGCGGAATCATTTCAAATGCATCTGCCCTTACTACATATAATATAGTATACACATCGCCAACAGGAGTATGTCAAACTTCTGACACATCATCCGTTACAACTCTGGAATCTCCAGTTCTAGCTGGAACAGCGATAGATAGCGAATGCGGCCAGTCTACAGGATCTATTGATGTTACCGTTACTTCTGGTTTAGCGCCCTACTCAATCATCTGGTCGAATCTTTCAACAACTGAAGATTTAACTGGACTTGCTGCTGGTGCCTACACAATTACGGTAACTGATGCTCAGAATTGTGT
>CAMCXT010000072.1 GCA_945883545.1 Chitinophaga pinensis
ATATCTCGTTTAAACGTTTTGCCTCGGTTTAAAATCCATTTATAAGATCCATCGGCACATTTAAAACGCATTTCAACATGGAAGGAATCAATTTCACCTGTGCGCATTTTACCAGCAGTTTGGCCAACATGACCAAGATCGTCTGCATGAATTTCGGCAGTCCAAGCATTCACCTCCTTGTGTAAATAATCATTTTTCGAGTACCCGAGCATCGTATAGCAAGATTCACTGAAAAACAATTCGTCCTTCATAACATCCCAATCCCAGATTCCATTCTTGTTTCCTTCAACAGCGAATTTCCAGCGTTCCTCGCTCATTCGGAGTTTTATTTCGGATTGTTTTGAGGCCGTTACATTCATCCCGTAACACGCAACACCCGTAATTTCTGAATTTATTTCAATAGGATTAAGTGAAACTTCAAAGTATTGGTCCTCAATTTCATATTCGAGAACAAATCTTTCGCCCGCTAGTGCCCGACTGAACTGTGCCTTCCAGAATTTTGTGGCTTGTTCATCCGTACTTGTATTATCATAAATGGCGTCACCAGGCAAAATGGGCTTGCTCCAATATTGTTCGTATTCTTTCGCGAAATAATCGTTAAAGGCAATGAGTTTTAATTCTCGATCGATAGACCAAATGCTCACTTTACTGAAATTATTTATCAGCGATTGGTTGTTTCTGTAAGCCTGTTCGATTTCTTTATTTAGTTCACTTTCTAATGTTATGTCCTTTCCGATCATTTGAATTTCTGAACGCAGACCTTTAGAAAATGAGATATTCATGATTTCCCACTCCACTAAAATTACATCTTGATTAGGCTTCTGCAGATGGGTTGTAATTGTATCAGCTGTCCAATCATTCTGTTTCTTTTGAATTAAATCCAATAAAGCGGAGGCATCATTTAAAGATAAGAATGATGAAATATTGTGTTGTTGTAGTTTGTCATTATTGATTCCAGTTGAGTGCAGAAATGGCCTGTTTGCAAAAAGTATTTCACCATCTTTTGCGATACGTAAGATGAATCGATTTTGAGAATCAGCAATACTTTGCAGTAGTTTTCTGTCTTTTTTCAAGTATTTCTCTTGAATAATTTGTTCAGAAATATCTTGAAGTGTACCCACAAATCTCCAAGCTTGATTTTGGGTGTCTATCAAGCATTCTCCAATACATTTTACATACTTAATTCCATCCTTGGGATGAATGATTCTGAAATTGAGGTCAAGCTTACCGCCATTCATCTTTTTATCGACCCATTCGGATAGCAACATTGGAAAATCTTCCGGATGAATGATTCGAATTAGTGCATTTTCGGCATTTTCAATGATAGAAATCGGAATTCCGAGAATCTGATAAATCCGGGGATTAAGCAACCACTTTTCTTTTCTAAAGTCGTAATCAAATATTCCAAGATTTGAAATGTCGGTAGCTAATTGCAGGCTGCTCATTGTGGCACGCAAAGCTTTTTTAACTTCTATCGCTGATGTTAAATCAGTAAACTCAAAATAGTATTTAAAATTTTCGCAATGTTCAAGTGAATGTGCAGTAAAATCTATTTTTAGCCTTCTTCCGTTTCTCGTGTTGATGCGGAGTTTACCTGAAACAGGCTCGCCAAAATGTAGTTGCTTTTTTAACTGATTTATTTTAGGTAAGTCGACCGGATTTAAGCCTACTGCAGTAAAGACTTCCCAAAGGGACATGCCTTCTATTTCAGATCCTAAGTGAAGCAATCCTAAAAAGGCTGTATTGAAATCTATCAGATTAAATGCATCATCAGTTAAACAGCCAGCATGAATGCTCTTGCTGAACAATGTCTTGAACAATGACGCATTCGTGATTTTACTTTCCATCAGAGCTGACTCTAAATTTCAAATACAATGTACAAAAAAATGGATATAACTGATAATATGTTCGATGCCAAAACTAGAATCTTGCGAATTCGAGCTTCTCTTGAGAAGCTTTTTTTATAAACTGAGGAATAGCGCAGAAAATATGCAGTGAAAAGAGTGGAAGTCGTTTAGTAAAAAACTGTAATTTATATTCTGTCTAACTTATTTTCAAGTAATCATGAAGTTGAAAATGCCATCAATTTAGATTTTGGCAAACAGAAGTGCCACATCATTTGGAATACTGCTCATATAGAAATCAAAATGATAGTATCTACGGCCAGCAATAATCCTGAAAAATAAATCTGATTTTTTTGTATTTGTTTTTGCATTGAATAGCTTTGTTGACTTTAGTAAAAGTGATATTCTAAACATTCAATTATTTATCAACTTAATTGATATGTAACTCTAATAGATTGTTTTCGTAATGAGTACGGAAATCTTTACTTATGAAGCAGGAGTACTACAAAGTATCTTGGTGTACAATTATATCAATCGCTGCCTAATCGCGTTATTCAAAGAAAATGAATAAGCGGTTGCAGATATTGGTAGTTGAAGACAATGCAGGAGATTATCTTCTCATTGAACAGATGCTTTTGGAGATCAGAGATTTTCAAAAGGATATTGTTCATGTTGATGCTCTAGCACATGCGATTCAAAATCTGCAAACTAAAAACTTCGACGTAGTTCTATTAGATCTTTCATTGCCAGACAGTTATGGCATTGACTCCTTCTTTAGGATTAGTCAGCATTCCCCTCAAACTCCAGTTTTGATTTTGTCGGGTTTAAACGACACCCGTTTTGCACACGATGCTGTAAAGAATGGCGCGCAAGACTACCTCGTGAAAGGTGATTTTGAAGAAAAGCTCTTAGCGAAATCGATTACTTACAGTATCGAGCGTAAAAACAGCATCGAACTCCTCCGCGAAAGCCAGGAAACCTATCGTTTGTTGTTTGAGAACAATCCAATTCCCATGTATATTAGGGAAAAAGACTCTTTCCAAATTGTCGGCGTAAACCAATCTGCAGTTAATCATTTCGGATATTCTGAAGAGGAGTTTCTTCAAATGAAAGTTACGCAGTTGCATCCTGCTGATGAAATCGACTCTTTGATAAATATGATTAAGGAGCACGATGGGAAATACAACAGTCCAGAAATCTTCCGACACATCTGCAAAAACGGAAAGATTGTCTATGTAGAGTGTAGAGTAAGAGAGTTGATTTTTCAAGGGAATCAGTGCTTTTTGGTATTGGCAGATGATGTCACCGACAAGCGCAGAGTTCAGGAAGAAGTGCTTATTCAAGCCAATATTCTAAAGAATGTTCGCGACACCATATTTGTAACCGATCGCAAAGGAATCATTACCTATTGGAATGAAGGTGCTGAAGAAACGTTTGGGTATCCAAGAGAAGATATGCTCGGAAAAAGCTACGAACTGCTTTATGCTGAGATTGATAAACACTTGGTTAGAAAAGAATTGCAAGATATTTTTGGCGGAGCACTCACCCAATGGGAGTCTAAGTTAATTACTAGCAACGACAAGATTATTTGGTCCGACAATAAGGCATCTCTTCTATACGACGACAAAGGCCGAGTTTCTGGTTACATCCGCGTATGCAAAGACATCACACTGAGCAGAAAGTACGGAGAAAAGCAGAAGGAAACTGTTGCGATGTTGAATTCAATTTTCAATACAGTAGATCAAGGTATCATCTTGCTTGAGCCGCAAGGACGAATTAAGGCATTTAACTTCACTGCGAATCGACAAAGCATCCAATTGATGGGGCGTGAAATTCAGGAGAATACACCATTTATCGATTATGTATTGTCTGATATGCAAACTATTTGGTCGGAGCAATTCAATCGCGCACGATCAGGAGAGCAAGTTCATGATGAATTAGTTTATCGTTTCAGGCCGGGAGCGGAGTTTTGGTTCGGGATGAGTTTTAGTCCAGTAACCGATGAAAACGACAATGTTCTAGGTGTCTGCGTAAGCATGATCGATATTACGGAAAGGAAAAAAGCCGACGACCGATTTAAGAGCCAATTCATTGAAATTGAGAACAACAACAAAGAACTCGATAAACTGATCAAGGTGCTTTCGCATGATTTGCGTGCGCCTATGAATTCAGTAAACGGGTTGATAGCTTTGGCAAGGGAAGAAAAGAATCCAGCCGAATTTTCCAATTATCTAAACATGATGGAGAAGTCGGTGAAGAAGCTTGAATCATTCACGAACGATATGATTGCATCCTTGAAAAGTCGCGGAACGGTTATCCATTCGGAAGTAAAGCCCGCGGAATTAATTGCCGAAATTATCGATGATTTGCGGTTTTCTGCCGATGCATCAGGCATTCAGTTTGAAAATTTAATCCCCGAAGAAATGGTGATTCAATCTGATGCTTCAAGATTAAGAATCATATTTAGCAACCTAATTTCGAATTCAATTCGATACCATGATGATGCTAAGTCGCATAAATTTGTTCGTGTGAGTGTAGAAAAATTCCCGATGTGGAATATATTTTCTCTTCAAGACAATGGAATTGGAATTGCCAACGAGCACCATTCAAAAATCTTCGATACATATTATACAGTAGGAAATGCTGAAGGAAGTTCAGGCTTGGGCTTGTCGAACGTAAGAGATTCAATATCAAAGCTTCAAGGCATGATTGAGCTAGAATCTGAGGAAGGCGTTGGTACAACTTTCAGAATAAATCTTCCAAACCCATGAAATGAAGTTTCCGCTTGGCGATTAATTGCTTCCTGAGTACATTTACCTCATGAGTATCCCTAGCGACAAATTAGATTCTACCGACCTGAAAATTTTGAAGTTTTTGCAGGAAGATGGTCGAATTACCAACCTAGAATTAAGCAATCAAATTGGATTATCTCCAGCTCCAACCCTCGAAAGGGTAAAGAAATTGGAGAAGATGAAAATCATTGAAAGTTATCACGCGCACCTGAATAAAAGTAAGTTGAAATTGGGTGTGAGCGTTTTTATTCAAATAACCCTTAGCAGGCAAGTTGAAAACGTGATTAATAAATTCAAGGAGCGAATTAACGCTATTCCTGAAGTTATGGAATGCTATCAAATAACTGGAAATGCTGATTATTTGTTAAAGGTTTTGGTTCAAGATATACCTGCATTTGAAAAGCTGATTTCATCCACCTTTAGTAAAATGGAGGAAATTGGTCATGTTCAAACGACGCTTATTATTTCTGAAATGAAAAATTCTCATTTATTACCCTTAAATTACGATAAGTAAAATGGACGTTGAAGCGGTGAGAATCTATTGTATTTCACTTCCAAAAGCAACAGAAGATCTTCCATTTGGGCCAGAAACACTAGCATTGAGGGTGGGAGGGAAGATATTTGCCTTACTGCCATTAGATAAAGTTGGCACTATCAATTTAAAATGTGATCCTGAAAGATCTATAGAATTGCGTGAGCAGTACGATCAAATTCAGCCAGGTTACCACATGAACAAGAAATGGTGGAATACCGTAAATTTTGAAGCCCTACCAACGAAAATGGTAGAAGAACTTATTTGTCATTCTTACAGTTTGATATTGGGAAGTTTGTCAAAAAAGCAGCGTGAACAATTCGGGATTTAACGATTTAAGCAAATCGAACGTCCAATAATAACAATCAACTTATGAGGAACCGCTTAAAGCCTGCGATGGGTTTTATTTTCGCAACATTGTTGATTGATGTAACTGGATTGGGGATTATTATACCTGTTTTTCCTAAACTTATTCAGCAATTAACCGGAGAGTCGCTTAGTGTAGCATCTGAATATGGTGGTTGGCTTTTGTTTGCCTTTGCAATCATGCAATTTGTATTTTCTCCTATTTTAGGAAATCTCAGCGATCAGTATGGGCGAAGACCAATCTTATTGCTTTCGTTGTTGGGTTTCGCGATTGATTATTTATTGTTAGCATATGCACCAACTATCACTTGGTTGTTTATTGGTCGGGTAATAGCTGGAATTATGGGAGCTAGTATCACAACAGCAACTGCCTATATTGCAGATATCAGCACCCCAGAAAAGCGTGCACAGAATTTCGGTTTGGTAGGAGCTGCGTTTGGTTTAGGATTCATCATCGGTCCAGTTGTTGGCGGACTGTTAGGTCAATTTGGCGCCCATGTACCATTCTTGGTTGCTGCGGGTTTAACCTTTCTGAATTTCTTGTATGGATTTTTTATTCTACCTGAATCGTTGGCCAAGGAAAACCGAAGAAAGTTTGAATGGTCGCGTGCAAATCCATTTAAGGCTATTTTGAGGCTGCGAAGATTTCCAGTGATTGGTGGGATGGTGATTTCGTTGGTGCTGGTGTATATAGCTTCGCATGCAGTTCAAAGTACTTGGTCGTTTTTTACGATGGAGCAATTCAAATGGAACGAAGCTGAAGTTGGCTATTCTTTAGGATTTGTGGGTATATTGATAGCTTTGGTTCAGGGTGGTTTGATTCGGTTTATCAACCCACGGTTGGGTGCAAAAAGATCGGTTTATGTAGGTTTAATCCTGTATGCCATTGGATTAACGTTTTTTGGATTTGCAACAGCAAGTTGGATGATGTATGCTGCATTGATTCCCTATTGTTTAGGAGGAATTTGTGGTCCTTCGCTGCAAGGAATTATGTCGGGGCAAGTGCCAGCAAATGAACAAGGAGAATTGCAAGGAGCGCTTACTAGTTTAATGAGTTTAACGGCGATTATTGGTCCGCCATTGATGACAGGTTTGTTTTCTGTCTTCACTGCGAAGGATGCGCCTATTTACTTCCCAGGCGCGGCATTCATTCTTGCAGCATTGTTATGCTTATTGAGCTTGTTTGTGGCGATGAAGGTTCTTGCGCATTACAAAGCACCAACTGGTAAATCACAAAATGAAGCGGCCAATCAACCAGAGGCTATTTCATTCTGATTGGCTATGCGGATTAAATCGGTTAGTCTTAAATTTAAGCAGAAGTAAATTCTTGAATAGAAGTTCACATGTGGATTTTGGTTGAGGGTTTCAAATCGCTTATTATAATCCTTCGTTAGGCTTAGTTTTTATATGAAATAATTATAAAATTCGCTTTAGGTTGTATGCATATCGGCAAGGATTTTTATGGAATAAGGTCCTGTAAATCATGAAGATGTACGGCTTTGTAATTTTGTTTAAGCGATTGTTCATGAGTCGAATTTATCCTTCAATATTGTTTCAGGCGTGTGATTTTGAAACCTTTTTTCAATTGAGGCTGTTTTGAATTTGAATTTTCCATTATTTGCAGTGTGAACAAGAAGAAAAAAACAACAGTGGGCGGTAACCGTCCACCGATCGATTACGGCGCGTGCTTAGTTACTCGTCATATACTAGATGAGGGCAAGAAAGTGGGCTTTATGTATAGGGAACAGCCGGAAGATGATTTCGACAGTGGCTGGCGATTTTTGTCGGGAGAGGAAGATGACCAATACATGGAGGACGAGCAAAACTCTTTCATCACAGACGTTGATATGGTGATTGTTTTGGATGCTGCAATTCGACATTATTTGCATTTGCCATTTGGAACTGAGCTTGAAAGGGTAGGGGATAAGTTTGTTGCTTTAGAGGATTAGGGTTAAATAAAAAACAGGAACAATGAATCAGTATATCGTTGATTTTGAAATACCTTCGGAGTTATCAGAGGAGTTTATTTCATTGATTCCAAAACATAGGGAGCACATCGATGAGTTGATGGGGACAGGCTTGGTGTTGTCTTATGCATTGTCGTTGGATCAATCGAAGGTTTGGGCGACGATAAATGCCGATTCTGAGAGCGAAGTGATGAGTATTATTGCTTCATTTCCCTTGATCAACTTTATGAGTGCCACAGTGTATGAGTTGGCGTTTTACAATGCCACAGGCAATGGGCTTCCAGCGATTTCCTTGAATTGAAGAGGGGATGTTGTAGTTGTGGAGTGAGTTTTTTAGCGAGTTTTTAGAGTGCCTTTTTTTAATACTTATTGACGGTTTAAACCGTCAATAAGTATTAAAGATTTTTTGTTGGCTTACCCCGTGCTCACCGATGGGTAAACGCCATGCATCCTCAGCAATTCGTTGTGCTCCATTTCAAAACTGCGATTTTGATGGTACTCCTTTTGAAATTTTATGTACTCCACAACCTTCTCCAAACCTGAATCCGACACCGAAAACGCCAAATAACCTTTCTGCCAAGAAAATTTATCCTCAACCAAATTCTCGAAGTTCACAAAATGCGAACTGCTCCCCTTCAAATGCTTCACAACATCAGCAACCGATCGCTGAGGATTCAACAAAAACAAACAATGAACATGGTCCGACATGCCACTAATGATGCGCGAAGGACAACCAAGTTCGTCCAACAACTTCGCTAAAACACTAAACAGTAACAACTCAATTTCAGGCAAAATCATCGGTTGCTTCTCCTTGGTTGTCCAAATGGTATGTATCCAAATTTTAGAGGCTGAGTGTGACATGTTACTTCAAATTTTGTAATTGATTATTTTGAATTTAACACTCGAATGGTTTATTCGATAGTTTTTTATGGATTCAAATTCTCTCAAAAGTAACCACATGGAAATTTCGATTTCAAGCTCCTATCTTGAAAATATTCACACCAATTGTGAAAAAAAACTGCCGCTACACCAATATTCGTTAACCATTCTTCACTAAAATTTGCACACAAGCAGGATCGGCCCAGCGACTGCAGTGGAAAGCCCGCAGCATCGAATTTTATTCGTGCGAGGACTTGCAACGAAAGGCGCGCCCGGGGCCCCAAAAACAAGCTGCTTTCTCTACATTCGAATTCAATTCATCAACCCGAAAAAACATCCATGAAAATTCGTTATTTCTTGATAATTAGTTTTTTATCATCTTTAAATCTGTTAGCGCAAAAGCAGAAAAACGCTAAAAAAGATGCTCCTGTCGAATGGAATGTCAATAGCCCTGGAGCGCCTGCCCAAAATGTCAGCTTTAAACTCGACGAAGGCACTTGGATGAACCTCGATGTAAGTCCTGATGGATCACAAATCGTTTTCGATCTTCTTGGAGACATTTATACAATGCCATCAATTGGTGGTCCCGCAACCTGCCTCAGATCTGGCTATGCATACGAAGTTCAACCTAGATTTTCACCCAACGGAAAGCAAATATCCTTTACCTCCGATGCCAATGGTGCCGACAATATTTGGGTAATGGACACAGATGGCGCAAATGCCCGTCAAGTAACAAAAGAAGATGTTAGGTTGCTCAACAATGCCGAATGGACGCCCGATGGAGATTACCTCATCGCCCGAAAACACTTCACATCAACACGTTCGGCAGGAGCTGGCGAACTTTGGATGTATCACATAAAAGGTGGCTCTGGAATGCAGCTCACCAAAAAGAAAAACGACCAACAAGATGCTGGTGAACCGTGCATTTCTAAAAATGGAAGATACGTTTACTACAGCGAAGATGTGTACCCAGGTGGTTACTTCCAATACAACAAAGATCCTAACTCTCAGATCTACGTAATCAAGCGCCTCGATCGAGAAACAGGTAAAATTACAACGGTTGTTCAAGGGCCCGGTGGCGCAGCGCGTCCTGTACTTTCAAATTCCAATCAACAACTTGCATTCGTTCGCCGTGTGAGAGAAAAATCGGTGCTTTTCGTTCGTGATCTAACTTCGGGAATCGAAAAACCAATATTCACCGAACTTAGCAAGGATCAACAAGAAGCTTGGGCCATTTTCGGTGTTTACACGAATTTCAGTTTTACACCCGACGATAAATCCCTCGTAATCTGGTCGAAAGGGAAAATTCGAAAAATCAACATCCATTCAGGTAAGGATGAAATTATACCATTCTCACTCACTTCAAATCACCAAATTACCAATGCATTGCATTTTGAGAACAAGGCTGCTGAGGATACCTTCAACGTTAAAACGATCCGACATGCCATAACTTCTCACGATGGCAAAAAACTAATATTCAATGCTGCAGGGTTTCTTTGGACCAAAGATCTACCCAACGGAACTCCACAAAGACTTACTCAAAACACT
>CAMCXT010000073.1 GCA_945883545.1 Chitinophaga pinensis
GAGTTCTCGTTGAAATAAGCCAATGTTCCAGCAACAATAAATGTAAGCGCCAAGCCCAATCCCCAAAAATAAAAGGCATTCCTTTTTCTACCTTGGTTTAGCGTAGTTTCAATTTTTTCCCAAACAGCGTCTGGGGCAGTTGCTTCGCCATACTTGATCTTGTCAAGCAATTCATTGAAGTTTTTATCTTGATTTTCCATCATGCGATTCGAAATTTTACAGGAACGAGTTCCTCCTGTTGAATATATTTTTGAAGTAATGCGCGTGCTCTAGCGAATTGACTTCTTGAAGTACTTTCTGAAATCCCCATCATTTCTCCAACTTCTGAATGGTCGTAACCTTCAATAGCGTAGAGGTTAAAAACCGTTCTGTAACCAGCAGGCAGTTTAGAGATTAAATTCAGGATCATTTTTTCATTTAGTCGATCTGAAGCGTCCATTTGAATGATGAACTTCTTTTCGTCGATTTCTTCGGTTAGCTTGAGCTTTTTGTTTTTTCTTAACCATTGCAATGCAGTGTTTACGGTGATTCTCATCGACCAACCCATAAAATCTCCACGCTCATCATACTGGTTTACTTTGGTCAAAATGGTGATAAACGAATCGTGAAGAATATCTGATGCGTCATCTGAATTTGGAGCGTATCTTAAACAGATTTGGAACAATCGGGCAGAGATTGTCTCGTAGAGAATTTTCTGTGCTTCCCTTTTCCCACTTTTGCAGGCATCAATCAAAGATTTACTGATTTGCAAGTATTTGGTAATCTGTTTTCAGATAATTGTTAGAAAGCGTTTGTTTTAGTTTCAACCCTTAGTCAAGATGGAATTTTGACAATTTTCGTTGCACCTCCAATGAATTTTCTTTTGCTAAGTTAAGAACAAGAAGCGCTACAAACTTTCTAATCTATTCATCGCGATTTTTACTGTTTTCTCATTTTCTGTGTACAAAGGGCTTGTAATTACCACAAAATCAAATCGATAAAAACTTGGTTTGTGTTTTCTTTTCATTTGAAAAAGTTCGTTCATCTAGTTTGTGTATTTCTTAAAGTGTTGATAATTAGATTTTAATGTAGTATGTGCAAATTGGAAACGCTATGTCAATTTTTGCTAAAACTTTTGCGCTTAACAATTTGCACCCATGTTATAATTCTGAAAATCAATTTTAACGATTGATGTAACTAATAAATCGAGGCGAGGCGATCTTTTGAAGATTCTAACTCTACAGGCAACTAGTATGTTACAGGATTTTCGATTTAAACGTTTATATCCGTTTATAATCGATTAACACTGGTTGTATCAATTTAATTTCTCGAACTTTCAATCGGGGTCAGCGGGAACTGGCCCCGGGCAAGAAATTTTTTAAAGCGTACATATTCAGTTGATTGTCTGAAATTTCGACTTTTTATTCACTGCATATTTCCGTTCGCTTTATTGCGATAGCCCCAATTTTATTTAATCATTAAATTACCGTTGTTTTGCTTCTCGCCTTTATTATCTTTGCCCTTAAGTTCATTGAAGTTTACTTATCCAGAAAGACCGAGGGAATAGGCCCTTTGACGTCTTGGCAACCACTCTAACAGAGCACGGTGCCAATTCCTAATCCCGATTTTCGGGAGCAGATAAGCATGAATTCATTTCAAGCCTTCAGCCCTAGTGTTTCTGCTAAGTGTTCTTCGAGTTTAAGAAGCAACTATGTCTGTATTACAGGAACAACTCAATAAAAGAATTTTGGTGCTTGATGGCGCCATGGGGACGATGATTCAGCGTCATACGCTGGAAGAGGAGGATTTTCGCAAAGGCTATTTTGAAAACCACGACCATCCGCTTAAAGGGAATAACGATCTTCTTGCACTTACCCGACCAGAAATTATTCTTGGAATCCACGAAGAATATTTCGAAGCAGGTGCCGACATCGCTGAAACCAACACATTCAGTGCAACCAGTATAGCGCAAGCAGATTATCACCTTGAGTATATTGTATATGATCTGAATGTAGCTGCAGCAGGACTAGCCCGCAAGGCAGCCGATAAATACACTGCACTCACACCAGATAAACCTCGATTTGTAGCAGGTTCAATCGGGCCAACAAACCGAACTGCAAGCATTTCGCCCGATGTAAATGACCCAGGTTATCGGGCTATCACTTTCGACCAACTGGTGGAGTCGTATACCGAACAGGTGCGCGGGTTAATCGATGGTGGTGTTGATATCCTCTTGGTTGAAACGATTTTCGATACACTAAATGCAAAAGCCGCACTTTTCGCGATTGATCAATACTGCGAGAAGATTGGACGAAAAATGCCTGTGATGGTTTCTGGAACGATCACAGATCAAAGTGGTCGAACACTTACCGGGCAAACTGCAGAAGCATTTTTGTATTCAATTTCTCACATCGATTTGCTTTCGGTTGGATTTAATTGTGCCCTCGGAGCTCGTCAACTTCGTCCGTATGTTGAAACCTTAGCAAAGAATTCGAAGTTCAGAATTTCTGCTCACCCGAATGCCGGATTGCCAAATGCATTTGGTCATTATGATGAAACGCCCGAACAAATGGGTGTTCAAATTCGTGAGTATCTTGACAATAACATCATCAATATCATTGGTGGTTGCTGTGGAACGACTCCTCCACATATTCGCGAAATTGCCAGGATTGCCGCTGAGTACAAGCCTCACCAGATCCCCGATCTGGAGCCAATGCCATTTTATTCAGGCTTGGAGCCAGTTACGATCCGCCCAGAAACGAACTTCGTGAATATCGGAGAACGAACCAATGTAACTGGATCGAGAAAATTTGCTCGACTGATCACCGAAGGGAATTATGAAGAGGCACTTACAGTTGCGCTTCACCAAGTAGAAGGCGGCGCTCAGGTGCTTGATGTGAACATGGATGAAGGTATGCTTGATTCTGAAGCTGCCATGGTTCGTTTTCTCAACATGATGGCTGCAGAGCCTGATATTGCAAAGCTTCCAGTGATGATCGATTCTTCCAAATGGAGTGTGATTGAAGCTGGTTTAAAATGCGTTCAAGGAAAGTCGATTGTGAATTCCATTTCCCTCAAAGAAGGGGAGGAGAAATTCATCGAGCAAGCTACCCTCGTGAAGCGCTACGGAGCAGCCGTTGTGGTAATGGCATTTGATGAGCAAGGTCAGGCTGATTCCTTTCAACGGAGAATCGAAATTTGTAAACGAGCCTACGACATCCTCACTATTAAAGTTGGCCTTCCAGCAACAGATATCATTTTTGATCCGAACATCCTTACGGTTGCAACTGGAATTGAAGAGCACAACAATTACGCTGTAGATTTCATCGATGCAACTCGTTGGATAAAAAACAACTTGATTGGCTGTCGCGTGAGTGGAGGTGTTTCGAATATTTCTTTCTCTTTCAGAGGAAACGACCACGTTCGTGAAGCCATGCACAGTGCGTTCCTTTATCATGCCATCAAGGCTGGGTTGGATATGGGAATTGTGAATGCTGGTCAGCTTGAGGTTTACGAAGAGATTCCGAAGGATTTACTTGAAAGGGTAGAAGATGTTTTGTTGAACCGTCGACCTGATTCCACCGAAAGATTGGTAGAATTTGCGGAGACAATTAAATCCAAAGGGAAGGTTCAAGAGAAAGATGAAGAATGGCGAAAAATGCCTGTTAAGGCTCGTCTTTCACATGCTTTGATCAAAGGAATTGTAGAGTATATCGATGAGGATACTGAAGAGTGTAGATTGCTTTTCGATCGCCCATTGCAAGTAATCGAAGGGCCACTGATGGATGGAATGAACATCGTTGGTGATTTGTTCGGCAGCGGTAAAATGTTCTTGCCACAGGTTGTAAAATCTGCACGCGTGATGAAGAAAGCCGTAGCGCATCTTTTACCATACATCGAAGCTGAAAAGCAAGCTGGAGGCTCTAGTAGCAATGGTAAAATCTTGATGGCTACTGTAAAAGGCGATGTGCATGATATTGGGAAAAACATCGTTGGAGTTGTACTTGGTTGCAATAATTACGAAGTTATAGATATCGGTGTTATGGTGCCGTATCAGAAGATTTTGGATACTGCCAGGGAAATTGGTGCAGATATTATTGGTTTGAGTGGATTGATTACTCCATCGCTCGATGAAATGGTAACTGTGGCAAAGGAAATGGAAAAACAAGGCTTCAAAATTCCATTGCTAATTGGCGGCGCCACAACCTCTAAAACACACACTGCAGTTAAAATTGCGCAGAATTATTCGGGCCCTGTAGTTCACGTTCTTGATGCGTCTCGTTCAGTTCCAGTGGCTGGCTCATTGCTCAATCCTGAGCTCAATGGACCGTTCATGAATGAACTTCACGTTGAATATCAAAAAATCAGGGAGCAGCACGCTGGAAGAACAGCTACAAAAGAGTATTTAACTATTGAGAACGCAAGGAAGAACAAGTCTCAGACGGTTTTCAAGCAAGCATATTCGCCTAAACCAAGTTTTATTGGTACCAAAGCACTTGAAAATTATGATTTGGCTGAATTGGCAAATTATATCGATTGGACTCCTTTCTTCGCAACTTGGGAATTGTATGGAAAATATCCAGCAATCCTTGAAGACGAGGTTGTGGGAGTTGAAGCCAAGAAAGTGCTAGTGGATGCCCAAAAAATGCTTGCTCAAATTATTGAAGAAAAATGGCTTACCGCGAATGCAGTGGTTGGTATTTGGCCTGCTGCATCAATCGAAGACGACATTGAGATTTACACAGATGAAACACGAAGTTCTGTGTTGAAAACGGTGCATCATCTGCGTCAGCAAAACAAGAAAACGGCTGGTCAATTTAATTACTGCTTAAGTGATTTTGTTGCCCCGAAAGGTGCTGATGTAAAAGATTACATTGGTGGATTTGCAGTAACTGCTGGCATTGGCATCGAAGAGCATATTGCTCGCTTTGAAGCCAACCATGACGATTACAGCGCAATTATGCTTAAGGCATTAGCAGATCGACTCGCAGAAGCATTTGCAGAGCGTTTGCACCAAAGATTCAGAATGGAATTTTGGCCTTATGCTGCCGATGAAACTTTGACTAACGATGATCTGATAACTGAGAAATATCGCGGTATTCGTCCTGCTCCGGGTTATCCAGCTTGTCCAGACCACACAGAGAAAGGACTGCTTTTTGAAATTCTTCAAGCAACAGAGCTTACAGGAATTACCTTAACGGAAAGCTATGCCATGTATCCAACAGCGGCTGTAAGTGGCTGGTATTTTGGTCACCCAGAAAGTAAATATTTTGGATTGGGTAAAATAGAACGCGATCAAGTGGAAAATTATGCACAACGAAAAGGTTACCCTTTCGAAGACATGGAACGCTGGCTTGGTCCTGTACTTGCCTATGAGCCAAGCGTGATAACCGCCTAAAAAACTACTTTATTCAACAGAATGACTCATTTCAAATAAAGGGGTCATTTTTTTGTGTTCAATTGGATTCAATCTTTTAATTTCGGGACTCACAAATCAATATGATTCGTTACAATCCAAAGGAGTGGTTTTCAATTATTTTCCAATTTCATAAGGCTGATACCTTTCGGAAATTACTTCCCGTTATAATTGCTATTGGTGCATATGCTGGTTTCGTTGCTTGGCTTGAAATTTCTGTTTGGAAGTTAGGAGATAAAAGTCATGTAAAAAATTTATCGCTGATCCATTCAACCTTAGGATTGGTGATTTCTATGTTGCTCGTTTTCCGAACCAATACAGCATATGAACGTTGGTGGGAAGGCAGGAAAATCTGGGGAAGTCTTGTGAATTCGAGTCGCAATTTGGCTTTGAAAATTCATGCACTTGCACCTGGCAGTAGAGGATATTACAAAACAATGATTCCTAATTATGCATTTGCATTAAAAAATCATTTACGTTCGGAAATCAATTTAGATGAAATTCAAGATTGCGAAGGATTTCAGTCGATGAACGTGGATGTTGAAAAGCATATTCCCAATCAAATAGCAGCGCATATTATTTCAAATGCAGCCGAACTGAATAATTCTGGAAAAATTAGTGGTGAACAATTGCTATTCATCAACCAAGAATTAGTTAATTTCACTGATGCAGCTGGAGCTTGCGAGAGAATTCGTAAAACTCCAATTCCCTATTCTTATTCTGTATTTTTAAAGAAATTCATTTTTCTTTACGTAATTACCTTGCCATTTGGATATGTATTCTTGCTTGGTTATTACGTCATTCCAGTTGTTTCAATCATATTTTATGTGTTGGCCAGTTTGGAGTTAATTGCTGAAGAAATTGAAGATCCATTTGGAAAAGATGCCAATGATCTTCCATTAGATTCTATTGCTGATGGCATCAAGAATAGTGTTCACGAAATTTTAGAATAAATAAAACTGTCGTTCATGACTACTTTAGAAATCGCAAACCGACTGGTTGAACTTTGTAGAGCCGGACAAAATTTGCAAGCCTATGAAGAATTATTTTCAGATGATGCATGTGCAATAGAACCAGGTCACACCGGAATTCCAGATGCTATTGGAAAACAAGCAATGGTAGATAAACAGGAAATGATGGCTATGATGATCATGGAATTGCATGGAACAGGCGTTTCTGATCCAATTGTGTCGGGAAATCATTTTTCTTGTGCCATGTGGATGGATGCAGAAATCCTTGGAAGGGAGCGTTCGAAACTTGAAGAGATTGCCGTTTATCAAGTGGAAAACGGTAAAATCATCAAGGAAATGTTCTTTTTTTAGTCCACCTTATTTTATAGATCATTTGAACGCCTTCAGTTTAGGTGTTCCGCTAATTATCAAACCCCAACCTTCAATCGATGAAACATTTTTTAGGCCTGATCTTGGTGCTTGCTTCTTTGGCTTCATTTGCTCAATACACCTATCACGAACCCCGCATCAATTCAAATGATCCAACATTACCAGAATGGGTGAAAGAGATGTATTCTGATCAACCAGATGTGTATAAGGTGGATCGTTTGAGGAACCAGTATTTCGAACGAAATAACAGAAAGCATGATGTTTACACACGCTGGTACAAGCGCTGGAGACGCTACATTGCACCTTTTGTAACTGAAGATGGAAGCATCAAAATGCCAACGGCAGAAGAAAGATTGCAGGAAGCCAATTCGATCAATCGATCAAATTCTCGTGATGTTGGCACTTGGTCGTATTTAGGACCTAAAAACCATTTCAACGTTAAATACGGAAACGCCGACAACAATGTATTGATCTCTGACCATTCGAATGTTTACTGTTTTGAACGCTGTAGATCGAATCCGCTGGTTTTTTACTGTGGAACGGAAAGTGGTGGAGTATACAAATCGATCGATGGATGCGAAAGTTGGAGTTACGTGACCAAAGGCTTGTCGGTCGAATCAATTACTGCAATTGCTGTTGATCCAACCAATCCGGATGTTGTACTATTTTCCTCCAACAATGAGATTTGGAGATCCAATGATGGCGGTTCAAATTGGGCTATTTCTGGTAATTCAGCCTTTCAAAACTTGAACATCGAAGTTTACCAATTCAATTGGCATCCAAACGACAATCAAATTGTATTTGCAGCGACCAATTTAGGTTTGTACAGAAGTACTGACGGTGGTTTAACGTGGACACAAATATTCAACGGAACGAGCATGTCGGTTGAGTTTATGCCGGGGAATTCACAAATTATGTATGCACTGCAATTCAATTCCAATACGAAAATTGCAGATTTTTATAAATCAACTGATGGAGGGATTTCATTCTCCATTCGCCCGCAAGGATGGTTCGAAGTACCTGCGGTTGATACAGATTTAATTGAGTGTCGTGGTGGAAGAATCGCAGTAACACTTGATAATCCAGATCGGGTGTACGTACTTCTTGTTGGATCGAGTGAAGCAGCAGCTCAACTTCAGCTTCGCGGTACGATTGGCGTGTATTCGAGTTCAAACGGTGGTGAATCTTGGAGTTTCCCACATGTGCAACAAGGCATGCCGTACGATCAAAATACACATCCAAACTTGATGGATTTTGACGGTCAATCGTCTGATTACAATCAAATTTATTACAACACAGCTTTTGCTTGTTCCCAATTGGATGAATCTCGCTTACTCATTGGTGGTTTGAACCTTTGGAGAAGTGAAGATGGAGGAGCAACTTACACGCCGGTTGGCGGATATTTGGGAGATCTTCCATTGATGCACGTTGACTTACAGGAATTTAAAGTGTTCAAGACATCCGATTCATCGGAGCAGTTTTGGTTCAGTAGCGATGGAGGTTTGAACCTTTCAACCGATTGGGCAGGCACGCATGTAGCTAAAACATCAGGACTTGGAGCAGTGAATTTTTGGGGGATGGATCAAGGCTGGAACGATGACATTATTGTTGGAGGTCGCTATCACAATGGAAACGCGGCTAGCAACAATCTTTATGGCGTTGGGAATTTCCTTTCGCTTGGTGGCGGTGAATCGGCTACAGGTTACGTGAATTATAGTCCTGAACGGAAAACGTTTTTTTCAGATATGGATGGAATTAAAATTCCTGATTCATTAAATGGAATTGCAACAAGATTCTCTGTTGATCTTTTTCCAAATGAAAGCTATTACGACAATGCATCTTCTCGCATTTTATTCGATCCTTTCTATTGGAATGTTGCTTATTTAGGTAAGGACAATGTACTCTACAAGAGCACCGATGGAGGAAATGCGTATGCACCATTATACACTTTTGGAAACGATCCTGCTGGCCAGGTTTTGTGGATTGAACAAAGCCAAACCAATCCGCTTGTATTTTATGTTCAGCAGTTGGTGAACAATGTGAGTCGTTTGTTTAAAAGTACTGATGGAGGTTTGTCGTTCAGCCAGCTTACACTTCCGCAGAATCGAAGAGAATTGTACTTTACAGTTAGCCATACCGAACCGAGTAAGATTTGGATCGCTTACACGGCAGGCAGCAATGGAAACAAGGTTTACCGTTCGGATGATGCAGGAAGCATTTGGAACAACATCACCAACACAACCTTGAACAATCAATCCATAAAAGCAATTGCACACCAAGCAGGAACAAATGATGGAGTTTACATTGCTTGCAACCGTGGGCCAATGTTTTACCGCGACGCAGTGCTTGCAGATTGGGAACAAGTTGGAACGGATATGCCTGCTGCATCTTATCCACTGCGTATTCTTCCATTTTACAAGAAAAATAAATTGCGTTTAGGTATGTGGAATATTGGCGTTTGGGAAAATGATTTGGTGAGTACTTCCTCGATCATTCCTGGATTTTCATCCAACTATAGAAATTTCACCTGCCCTGGAGATACCATTTGGTTTACCGATCATTCGGTTAGTCCGCAGGAAGCCACTTTATCCTGGAGTTTCCCTGGAGGCATTCCATCAACATCAACAGAGAGAAGTCCGAAAATCGTTTATAACAATCCAGGCAGTTATTCTGTATCTCTAACTGTTACATTCAATGGAATAATTGAAACGATTACAAGAGAAGTGTTTATCGAATCCCTTCCATCGAATCCAACTGCATTGAATGAGAATTTTGAGCAAGGAATTTTACAGTCGGGTTGGAGGTTGTTTGATGATGGAAATGATGGCAGTGTTTGGAATGTTAATTCGTTGGCATCAGGCGGTGGAGTGGGACAGAAGAGTGTTTTCTTCGATAATTATTATATAGATGTGGAGGGCAAAAGAGACCAATTGATCACTGCCAATTTTATTGTCGATCAAAATCAACAAGTGAACTTGACTTTTGATGTTGCTTATTCGAGATACAATTCAACGTATTCGGATACTTTGGCTGTTTATTTCTCCGAAGATTGCGGTTTTACCAAGGAGCTTATTTA
>CAMCXT010000074.1 GCA_945883545.1 Chitinophaga pinensis
TTTTCAATTCCTTGTAAATTCCGACACATCGAGGTGCGGATTTCGTCTTCGGTTCTTGCATAATTCCAAATGCGAAATTCGTCTGTTTCACCATCGAACTTAGAACCATAATTCCCAACACCATCTTGAGCCATTCTCAAATCCAAAGCACCTGCAATTCCTAAAGCAGCATCAGCAGAAATGTTTGCAGAAGTAGCTCCTAAAATTCCATTTCGGTATAGTGAAATAAGGCCATTTCGATCTACTGAAACTGCAATGTGTTGCCACGCGTTAAGCAAACCGTTAGGAACAGCAATATTGATGTCACGACGCGTGCCTCCTTCAGGCCTAAAATTGAAGGTGAACTCATTCCCATTTTCCAATGCAAGCACGAAGCCTGTATTGTTTCCACTATCCCAATCCTTGTTTGAAACTATAGATGGATCACCATTGATTGAGCGCGGTTTTACCCAAATTTCCAACGTAAATGAACTAGTATTTAGTTCACCATTGATTGTATTTCCAAAATTTACATGCTCATTCGCTGTTGTTCCGGCGAAGTTCGCTGAAAATTTAGAACCTTGACCAAAAACTCCAGCTGATAAACTAATAAACAACAAGAAAAGACAGTGCTTTTTCATAGGAATGTTCTTACCGAATTTTATTGATTAATGATTAGTCTGCGACTGAATGACTTACCATCATTTTGAATTTGGATGGTATAAAGTCCTTTTTCAAGACCCGTTAAATCAAAGAAAATGCGGTTGTTTTCCATCAATGGACTACTAGCACGCCCCATCATCACCATTTTCCCAGCTTGATCATAAACCGAATAAGCGGCATCTTGCTTTACGGATTCAAATACCGCAGTAAACTTTCCTTGACTAGGGTTTGGATAAACTTCGAAACGGAAACCGTCTTTTTTGTCTTCAACATAGGCTCCTTCATCTAACCAAGATTTTCCATCAAGATTCCAAGTGGCGTTGGTTTCAGGGTTGCAATTGTCATCAAGCAAATGATCCAAAGCCGTTACAGCGATGTCGGTTAAAACGGGAGTATTGTCGAGGGTTACTGGATTAACGCCAGTAAGTTGATATGAACCAGGGTCTGGTCCAGTGATTTCAGCATTCGGCACAGATGGCCCTGAAGCGATCCACCAAATATGACGTTCGTTGTTTGTATTTCCACCATGGCCAAGTCCAATTCCGCCATGGTCAGTGGTAAGTAGAATCAACCAATCTTCATTGGCATAATTCGAACGGCTTCTCAATCCATTCATCACTTGTCCGATTTCTTGATCAACTCCTTCAATCGCATTCATGTAGGTTGGCACAGTTGGAGAAAAACCATTAGCATGTCCAGCAACATCGACCTCATCATAGTGAAGGAACAATACATCTAATTCTGCATCTAACATTTGCGTTAAAGCCGCAGATGTTACAAGCCCTTGTCCGTGGGTTCCAACATCCAAAGAGTAATCCCAGCCAGAATTATACACATACCCACCAGTTCCATTACTTGCGTCATCCATTGGATTCCAAGTAATGATTTGAACACATTTTAAATCCGGACGACATTCTTTAGCTCTTTTAGGGAAATAAGGGTAATTCGTATAGTTCGCATTTGTGTAAGAATTATTCGTTACCAAGTGTTTGTTTTCCCAAACACCAGTGAGCATACTCGACCAAGATGGCCCAGACATGGTGATTCCAAGATGCCAAGAATCGTTAGTATAAAGACCAACGTTTTTTAAAGAATCAATAATTGGCGTATTGGCTTCAACAAGAGCATCATAACGCAATCCATCAATTCCGATGAACATAACTTTTTTCTCATTTTGTGCTTCTAATTGAGCACTGAAGAGGGCTGCTGCAAGAGACAGAAAAAACAATGGCGATTTCATAGTGGTTTATTTTGGGAGTTGAGTTTAGAGTGTAAATCGCAGGCCTATTAAGGCTCTGATTGAATAGTATTCGGTTTTTACCGGGCGTTCGGGCCTTCCACGGTAAACAACATATGGTGTATTGGTGAGGTTATTGGCTTCGGCTGTCAAACTGAATCGCTTCGAGAAACTCCATGTAGCTGATGCATCCAAAGAGAACATTCTCCCCACATACATATCGTAGCTATTGTCTTGATGAACGACGATCGGTTTGCCGGTTTTGGGATCTTCTACAGCATAAAGATTCAACTCATATAGAAATGGATCTTTGTAGTTTCCAGCAAATCGAATTGTGAACTTTGGTGCATCATAGAAAACAGCCAAATTGGCTACATTGGGCGATTGTCGTGGTAAAGCTTGCAACTTATCGCGTGATTCAATTTTCAATTCAGACCATGTATAGGAGTAATTTGCAGTTAATCCGAAGTGCTTCCAATTCCCCGGTAGGAAATTAAATTTGAAACTTAAATTCGCTTCTAACCCAGCAATATTTGCATAAGGGGCATTTTGATATTTTTTCGCGATTACACCACCCGGAATTTGGAATTCATTGCTAATTCCATTGTTATCGGCACTAGATGACTCAAATGCTGTATAAATGTGATCGGTTACGTATTTGTAAAATCCACCAAGAGAGATCAAGCCATTCTGGTTGATGTATTTTTCAAACATCACATCAGCATTCCAAGCAAAACTTGGTCTCAATAGGGTGTTCCCAAAAACAACATCGAAATTTGTGTAGTCTATTGCTGCTGTTCCTGGCTTCATTTCATTGAAGTTAGGTCGTCTAAACGAACGGGTTATTGCACCTCTGAACTGGCTGTTTTTTCCAGACTTAATTTTAAAATTGAGCATTGGAAGTATTGCCCAATAGTTTCGTCCCGAAGAAGTTGGAACCAAATAGCGTGTGAAATTTACAAGATCTTCCACCACCGAATCGGCTCGGACTTCAACTTGCGTGAGCTCGGATCTAATGCCAACATTGAAAGAAAAGGAAGGAGTAAGAAAGACATCAGTCATAAAATACCCGGCCAACACATTCTCTGTATATGCATAGCTAGAACCGATAAACTGGTTGTAATATGGTGTATTAACACCAAATGGACGATAAACAAGCGTGTCGCCTCGGTCTTCAATGAAATTATCTACAACATCTTTATCGAAGAAAGGAAACATCTTGCCAGAATATGGAGTTCCTAATTCTTCTAAAAATCCACCATTTTCATCCAGCGTTTGAGGGTTGTAATTATTGTAAATCAAAGGTTTAGGAAATGCTGGATTTCTTTCCCAGACTTCAAGACCTACATTTCTAAATCCTTCTTTGTTTCTAAACTTCAAGCCGGTTTTGTAATTCACCATTTTGGCACGTTTATCTGACCAATCGAGTTGTAGAACAATTGGATCTCGTTCGCGCGTTTGGTTTGTTTCGGTATACGCACGTGTAAAAATGAACATCGTATCGGAAGGAGAAACCGGCACATTGTTTTTATAGGTAGGCTGTATATTGGTGTAAGGATCTCCATAACCTTCAACAGGACTATCAATGTCGAGAAATTTGAAGCGTTCATAGGCGTTTAACTCATCGGTTTGCTGTCCGTTTTCATCCAAATAAAGGAAATCGGTAAACTGTAAAGCCTTCTCAAATTCCAACACGTAATATCCATTCCTAGCATCCTTCTTCCCTTTAAAAGGAACAGCTCCGTATCGAAATTCATTTTGATAGGATGCAATTTTAAACTGAAGAGTTTTATGTGTTTTCGGATTGAATTGGATTCCAGCTTCTCCACCATAAAAACGATTGCTGAGAATGTTGTGGATGTTCTGGAGTTTTATTGATTGTCCAACGCCAGTGCTCCAATTGTACATGATTTTTCTGTTCCATTCATTGTCGTCCATTCCTCCTTGGATCGCCTTAACATGAAATCTCCATTTTTCACTAGGTTTGAATTGGACGGCAAAATTGCTTCCTAGTGTATTGCGAACACCTTTGTAATCACGCAATTCGAGACGGGTAAGTGCATGATTAAGATTTCCTCCGTAAAATATTTGGTAATTGTCTGTTGCCCAGTTACGGCTATAAAAAGATGCGCCAGTAACAAAGCTCCACTTCTTACTCTTGCTAATATCTCCGTATAGAAATGAACCATTGCCAACTGGAGCTTGTGCTTGAAAATTCATTCCGCCCCCTAAACTAAACTGAAGTGTTCGTTCAGAAACTGGAAATCTTGTGAGGAAGTTGGCAGATCCACCGATTGCGTCACCTTCGATATCAGGGGTAAGAGTTTTTGAAACAGCGGTGTATTCAACCAAGTTGGTTGGAAGAATATCGAAGTTGATGGCTCTTGTGCGAGATTCTTCATCAGCTGCAGGTAATCTATCCCCGTTCACTGTTGCCGAACTCCAATCGCTTGGTGTACCTCGAAAAGAAATAAACCGACCTTCACCTTGGTCTCTTTCTAATACAACACCTGGTATGCGTTGTACTGCTTCGGCTACATTTCGGTCGGGTAATTTCATAGCGGTGGAAGCCGAGATGACGTTCATTTGGCGAGGTGAAAGCCTAGTCATATCGATAGCTTTAGCCTCGCCTTCTGCCATTTCGGCCACGATATCCACGCCATCTAATTGGTAACCATTTTTCTTTTCTTCGAGAATAATTACTCCAAGATTCAATTGCCCTGACCGTCCTTTAATGCTAACTGTTTTAATCTCATACCCAATCATTGAAAATTGAATAAGCGAATCGGAAATCGTTAAGCCTGAAAGTTGAAATCGACCTTCTACATTGGTTGTAATTCCTTTGGTAGTATTTTGTACTGACACAGCAACGCCTGGAAGTGGACCGACTTTATCATTAACAATTCCCGAGATTACAGTGGTTTGAGCACTGATGTTCAAGGCTGAAATTAAAATGAAAAGATAAAGGATAGTTTTTTTCATGGTTCTTTATGGCATTTCCCACAGTCACAATGCTCTTTTTTTGAGGGATAGGCTATGTTCATATCATCGATAAATCTTCTAGAAATAGAAATCAATCGCATTTTCCTAGATAGCACCAAAGCTTCCTGATAAAACTGTTCAGAGAATTTTTGACCTTTTTTATTTAACCTTTCATATTGATTGAATGCAATTACAAATGATTGCTTTGCTTCTTCAGGATTTTCAGGAAACTGCGCTGCGGCATGGCGGAAAGACTTAATCAATTCATCTTCTGAATAAGAGGATGAGTGCCACAAAATTTGAGGATCATTTCCTGCCTTTGAATAAATAGGATAAGAAAAAGCGAGAAAAAGCAAACTCAATGTAAGCAATGGTTTAGCCAGATTTAAGGAGTTTGATTTCCATTTGTGTTGGAAATAATTAAAAGCTAAAATGACCATAATCAGCCCCATAAGGCCTCCAAGATAAGACAGATGAACAAACGAATCAGTCCAATTTATCTTAATGGTAGATGACTGAATTAGAAGCGAAAGAATTACTGAACCAAGGTATCCTGATGAATCAGAGATGTACATCAAAAATCCAACATTGCCAGGCTCCTTGAATGCTGCCAAAAATCTTTCGAAAAGAGCGATCTGAAATGGAACGTAACCTGCATAAATTCCAAATCCTTGTGCAACCATCCATACAAATGGAGAAATTAGTTTTTGTTCAAGCAGAAAGGTTGATACGGCCACAAGCAATAATCCAGAACCACATAATAGTAAAACCATTTTAAGTCCTTTGATATGCGATTTAATTTTAACTATCAAAGCAATACTCAATAGCACTAGTATTCCAATAATGATTTCAGATTGAGCAAATACTTCAGGGTTTCCTGCAAACCCATTTTCATGCATGAGTTCAACTGCATAATTATCTCGAAAATCTCGAATTACAGTTAATACTACATATATGATAATCAGCAAAGACAGGCCTAATGCATACTTCTTAAATAAGGCTACTCGTGCTTTTGCTTTTAATGGAGTACGAATAGATCTGTCGGCTAAATCGAGCTTTTGTGGAGCAGGAATTTGAGCTAACATCCAAATAAAGAATATGATGATGGGGAGAAATAATATTCCAGCGATTAGAGGAACCATAAAATCGCTGAATCCCCAATATTCAAATAAAACTCTTGAAAAAGACTTTAAAACACCAGATGAAACGATTGCACTAATGCTTAGGCCAATTGCGAAAAATTCAGTGAATCGCCTGCCTTCGAAATAAGAAAAAACAATTCCCCAAAACATTCCAAGGGGAAGAGCGCTTCCAAAAATAAATAGTGGCTTGAGATAAATTGGAGCAAAAGCAAAACCAACCAACATGGTAAGAGAGAACAGGATAAAACCGATCATAAAACGAGATCGCTGATTGTTTTTCAATTCGGAAATTACCTTAACACCAATAAACTTGGATGCCATATAACCGATGATCTGAGAAACAATTAATATTGGTTTAAGTGCAGATCCAAATACTTCAAACCCTTCATAAGTTACTGCATTGAAAGGCTTACGAAAAGCATACATACTAAAATACGTTCCAAAGCCAGCTATAAGGCACCAGATGCCCAGCTGAAACGTACTTGAAGCTGACAAGTAATTTGCTATCCTCTTATTTTTACTATTTGTCAACTTCTAAACTATTTAGTTTCTTCAAATATAATTGGTAATCCTTATCTCAAGTGTTAATAATACATTAATTATAGGAAATAGTATGATTAAATATATCAAGATCTGAAATTAACGGAACTATCAATGTTTACATATATGAAATTTAATTATTTTTGGATTATGGTTGATGACTTACTTACAGGGATTGGGCAAAAGATAAAGGCGATTCGCTTGATCAAGAATCTCAAGCTTTATCAGGTTGCTGAAAAAGCCAATGTGAGTAAGGGTTTAATTTCTAAGATAGAAAACGGCAGAACTGTACCATCACTTCCGGTACTTTTGGCCATAATACATGGTCTAGAAACAACTCCTGCAGATTTTTTTTCGGGCCTCAAGTTAACAGATGGTAAAAACTTCCTGCATCAAACAAGAAACAATTTAAAGGAAATAAGCAAAGAAGGCGCTACAGGCTATCATTATCAATTGATATTCAGCAAGCCATTTGAAGGTTTTGTATTTGAATCAGTTATACTAACAATAGATCCAAGTTCAAGTCGCGAAAAAGTGGTTACTGATGCTTATGAATACAAATATATGTTGGAGGGATCAGTTGAATATTGGATTGAGAATGAAATGGTAATGCTTAATGAAGGAGATTCACTATTGTATGATGGCAGACTCCCACATGTGCCGATAAACTGCGGAAAAACAAGAGCCAAGATGCTAGTGATTTACTTATACAATCAAAACAGAAATCATGAATAAATTAAAAATGGTGGCATTCGATATGGCAGGAACCACTGTTCAAGACAACCACGAGGTTGAAGATTGTTTTGCAATGGCTGCAAAGGAATGCAGTATAGAGATGTCGGAAGCAGAAATTAAAAGTGTACAAGGTTGGTCTAAGAGATTTGTATTTGAAACCTATTGGAAAAAACATTATCCTGAGAATTCAACCGAGTTTTTAGATCATGTTAATGTATCATACAACTGCTTCAAAGAAATCCTTGAGAATCATTACCAAACACAAGAAGTTTATCCAACAGAAGGCTGCTTAGAAGTTTTTGAATATTTGCGACAAAACAATATACGTATTGCACTTACAACAGGCTTCTATCGCAAAGTAACTTCTATTATTTTAAACAAATTGGGGTGGCTAGATGGGCTTGATACTAGCTATAAGCGTTATAATGAAAGCGCAATAATTGATATTTCTGTTGCTAGTGATGAAGTTAATAAAGGCAGACCAGCTGCAGATATGATCTTTCATTGCATGAGGGCTTTTCAAATAGATGATCCAAAGCAAGTAATTGCAATTGGAGATACTCCTTCTGATATAGGATCAGGAAAAGCGGCAAATTGCTTAAGCACAATAGCATTAAGCAATGGTACACATTCCGCTCAGCAACTTGAAATTCATCAACCAGATATTATCCTTCAAAGTTTAAATGAATTACCAAACTACTTAAAGAATAAAGGTTATTTAGACTTATAAATTTGATTAGGATTTATGCGAAATCTTGGTGTATCAACTGTATGATCTACTAAGAGCATATGGTTTGCTACTGTATATATTAGCCAATAGCAACTTCAATCAATTTATACATTGCCGCCTGGAGATGGTAGTTAGAATATAAGGTTTATAAGCTAATAACCAAGATAACAGATTCCAACTAAAGCAAATTGGACTAATATCAGCAATTAGTTAATATCAATAATTATCAAAGGTATTAGGCGTTTTGGTCTGCATAACATCAACAAATCAGCAATATCAAATTCTCATACTGTATGAGTTTAATTAACATCTCCTAATTAAGGAATGTACAGATCAAAAGGAGGTTAGAGGTTACGATATTGAAATCAAATTCTCCTATTTACCAAGGCTAACGAGAATTTATAAAAAGCAAAAGAAAAGTAAAGTCAAAAAAAAAGCAGCTTAAACAGCTGCTCTTTGGTAGCGGGGACCGGACTCGAACCGATGACCTTTGGGTTATGAGCCCAACGAGCTACCAACTGCTCCACCCCGCACTATATTTTTATGATGAAAGAATCATCAGAATTGGTACATAAAACCTATACAAATTTAGGGTATAGTATCTCCCAAAACGGAATGTATAGAAAAATAAAAAGCCCCATGTAGGGGCTTTTAAAAAAAATCGGGCGACGACTTACTCTCCCACCGGTAAAGGCAGTACCATCAGCGCTGTTGAGCTTAACTTCTCTGTTCGGAATGGGAAGAGGTGGACCTCAACGCTATAGTCACCTGAAGGCCTTAATTAACTGCGAAAAGCAGTTAAGTGACATAAGAGAAAGAAAATACAAGTTAAAATAAGAAACGAAATTGTCTGAAAAGAAAGCTAACGGGCAATTAGTACTACTCGGCTATGACATTACTGCCTTTACACCTGTAGCCTATCAACGTAGTAGTCTTCTACGACCCTTAAAAGAAAACTAATCTTGTGATGAGTTTCGCACTTAGATGCTTTCAGCGCTTATCTCAACCGAACATAGCTACCCTGCGGTGCCACTGGCGTGACAACAGGTACACTAGAGGTTCGTCCAACTCGGTCCTCTCGTACTAGAGTTAGGTTCACTCAATTTTCTAACGCCCACAACAGATAGGGACCGAACTGTCTCACGACGTTCTGAACCCAGCTCGCGTGCCACTTTAATCGGCGAACAGCCGAACCCTTGGGACCTTCTCCAGCCCCAGGATGTGACGAGCCGACATCGAGGTGCCAAACCACTCCGTC
>CAMCXT010000075.1 GCA_945883545.1 Chitinophaga pinensis
CGGTATTCGTTAGGATTCACCTTGTATTCGCCCCAAACGAAATTTCCTTTCGGTGTTTTGGCACTGAAGCGCACTGAAAGTGGTTTCGATGTTGAAATCCAATCTGGCAGCGGCGGGAAAATCTCCAAGGCAGTTCCATTTGAAAGCGAACCTTGTACAGTTTCGGGATATTTTTTCCAACCTGCCGCTTCGTCTTGCTTTAAATACACTTCAAAATCTCCTTGGGTGAACTTCAGCGCACCCTCGTTTTCCAAACAAGCCTTGCGCATTGCGTCATCTTCAATGTAAGCAGAAAAGGCAAGGTATAGTTTTTTCTCAGGTGCTATTTTTTCGTTGCTTGCTCTCCACATGTATTTGTCGAGCAAAATCGGTTTATCCAGCGCATCAGCATTGATGGTTCCCACAGCAAAGATTTCATTCCCAAGAATAGTTTCTAGTGTGATTTCGTAGGCAATCGGTTTGGTCTTGTCTACCTTTTTCAGTTTCACTTCAACCTCTGCAGCAAGTGCGTATTTACCATCTATACCTGGTTCAGCCTTCACGCCCATTCTGCCTTTGTCGCTGCTTTTTTGGTCTGTGTTTTTCAAACTCACTTCTAAATTAGAAGCTACTGCATCGGTATTCCTTATGTTGTACCAACTTACGCGGTCTTGGTTGGCCTTGAGTTGTTGGGCCACTTGATCGCTGATTCCAGCAACTTTGATTTTAACTGTTTCCTGAGCTTTACTAGAAAGTGTAAATGCAGTCAAGAGAAGGATTGTGAGGATATTTTTCATTTTGCACTTCGTTTGGGAGGCAAATTTAATGAATTGAAAGCGGAATCAACTCGACTGCTTCATGAGATTATATCTCAACGCATTGATGAAACAGAACGATCAAAAGGAAGAGTTGAATTAAAATTTCTGCTATGGCAATTGAGCCTTATGGCGTAAAAAATGTTGCCCGGAAAATCAAAATTCGACTTCCCGGGCAACAGCTAAATTGGTTCACTTAAAATTTTAGAGTGTTCCTCGTCTTTCTTGTTCACGCTCGATAGCTTCGAATAAAGCCTTGAAATTACCTTTCCCAAAAGCACGTGCTCCGCGGCGCTGGATAATTTCGTAGAACAAGGTTGGACGGTCTTCCACTGGTTTTGTGAAAAGTTGAAGCAAATAACCTTGATCATCGCGGTCGATAAGGATATTTAATCGACGAACCTCCTCGAAATCTTCCTCTATATTTCCTACACGGGCCAACAAATCGTCGTAATAGGTATCTGGAACTTGAAGGAATTCAATTCCGCGGCTTCGCAAATCAGCAACTGTTTCAAGAATATTATCGGTAGCAACTGCAATGTGTTGCACGCCTGGACCATGATAAAAATCGAGGTATTCCTCAATTTGAGATTTCTTTTTCCCTTCGGCTGGTTCGTTGATTGGGAACTTTACAAATTCATTTCCATTGGCAACCACCTTCGACATCAAGGCAGAATACTCGGTAGAGATATCCTGGTCGTCGAATGAAATAATCACTTTAAAGCCCAGAACATCTTCGTAGAACTTCACCCAAGTGTTCATTTCGCCCCAACCAACATTTCCTACACAATGGTCGATGTACTTCAAACCAACCGATTTAACAGGCGTTTTTGAGACCATTTTGGTATACCCTGGCATAAAAGCGCCATTGTAGTTCTTGCGCTCAACAAAAGTGTGAACGGTATCTCCATAAGTGTGGATTGATGCAGTACGAACCTCGCCATCAGCATCTGTTTTTACTTCAAGTGGAGCATATTGTTTTGCACCGCGTTTAAGGGTTTCTGCAAGTGCTTTTTCTGCATCATCAACCCACAAAGCGAGCACCTTCACGCCATCGCCATGTTTCTTAACATGTTCAGAAATGATGCTATCAGGCTCTAAAGAGGCCGTTAACACCATGCGAATTTTTCCTTGTTGTAAAACATATGAAGCACGATCCTTTACGCCCGTTTCTGGACCAGCATAAGCGATAACTTCGTATCCCCAAGCACTTTGGTAGTAGTAAGCAGCCTGTTTGGCATTGCCCACATAAAATTCAACGTAGTCGGTTCCCAAAAGTGGGAGAAAATCTTCTGTGTTAGCGGTTGCCGAATTTGGAGCGGTTGGCTGAAGAGTGTCCATTGATGGTATATTAAGTTTGTTTGAATAGGTAAAGATTAGTGGTCAATCCACGATTTCCAGTATTTCCCATCGTCGATTTTGAGGGCTTCTTCGGTAACCATTAATGGTTTGAAGGTGTCGACCATCACGGCCAGTTCCATGGTTTCTTTTTGTCCGATAGAACGCTCGTAAGCGCCTGGATGCGGTCCGTGTGGAATTCCTGCTGGATGCAAGGTTAATTGTCCGGCAGAGATGTCGTTGCGGCTCATGAAATCTCCATCAACATAGTAAAGCACTTCATCAGAATCGATGTTGCTGTGGTTGTATGGAGCAGGAATCGACAAAGGATGGTAATCGTACAACCTTGGACAAAAAGAGCAAACTACAAAACCTGAAGTTTCAAAAGTTTGGTGGATTGGAGGAGGCAAATGCACTCTTCCAGTGATGGGTTCGAAGTTGTGAATCGAAAATGCGTATGGGTAATTGTAGCCATCCCAGCCTACAACATCGAATGGATGAGAAGCATAAACGTACTGATGAATGACACCCTGTTTCTTCACTTTGATTAGGAAATCACCTTGTTCATCATGTGTTTCAAGGTTTGACGGCCGGCGGATATCGCGTTCGCAATAAGGTGAATGTTCGAGCAATTGTCCAAACCAGTTGCGGTAACGCTTTGGTGTGTAGATTGGCGAAAAGGATTCAACAAGGAGCAAACGATTGTCGGTAGTGTCGAATTCAATTTGGTAGATCACTCCGCGTGGAATGATTAAATAGTCGCCATAGGAAAAAGTAAGATTCCCAAGCATGGTCTTCAAAGTACCGCTTCCACGGTGCACAAAAATCATTTCATCTGCATCTGCATTCTTGAAGAAATAGTCCTTCATGGAATGCTGAGGCGCACAAACACCGAGGTTCAGGTCGTTGTTCACCAAAAGCGGCTTGCGGCTATCTAGAAAATCAGACACAGCAGGCACATCGAATCCTTTCAAGCGACGAGAAAGCATGTTTTTCTGAACCGCAATTTTGGGTGTAACGTCGATTGATTCGAGCAAATTTTTCACCATCGTTGGACGGTGAACGTGGTACATCAACGACGACATACCGTCGAAGCCAACTGTACCAAACAATTGCTCATAGTATATTCCTCCTTTGGGATTTGGAGCTTGCGTGTGTCGCTTAGGAGGGATCTGACCCAGTAAATGATAGAAGGGCATGAACGCTGATGTGATAGTTTACTTACAAACCTACGGTATATAACTATATTAAGCAAGCGTTTTTGCCCAATTAAAATTGGCAGATGAAAGATAATGTAGTATTATATTCTGCACTTTGAGGCCAACAAAGAATATGATCTTGTTATTTGTGACTTACACTTAAACGAAGCCCTTTTCTTTTGCCATCGAGCAGTAGAATTGTTTCGTAAGTGCCGTTTGGAAGATTGGCAACAGGAATTTCTAGGAGATTGCCTGGCATCAGCGTTTTGGGCTCACTTTGGTAAACGATTCTACCTGCCATATCCACCACTAGTACCTCTGCCGATTTCACAATTTCTTTGATATCGGCTCTGATGTAAGCCATCGAACTGGCTGGATTTGGATACAATTTTATAGCTGTTTGCGCTACTGCATCAGCATCTTCAATGCCTGTGATGTTGATTACCAATACATCCAAAGTGGCAGTATCTGAGCAAGTTCCTTTGCGAACCGTCATCACGACTTGGAAATTCCCTGGTTGCTGAAACACATGTGTAATTTCATTTTCTCCACTCACCATGGTTCCGTCGCCAAGATTCCAGAAAATCTGCTCCGCATTTGGATTTAAGCAGGCCAACTGAAGTTCTTCTTCTTCCATTTTCAACTCCGTTGATGAAGCCGACAATTCCGCGTGAATACCATTTCCTTCAGCAACTGTAACATATTCGTTCACTTCGAGCACTTGACCACTCATCATGAAGTGAATGCGGTATTCATCAGCCGAAAGGCTTGAAACTTCCCAAGTACCGGTGAAGTTATTTCGCTCGCCAATTAAACTGTCTGACGGATTGAAAATTCGAACATCCCAATTCACGCCAGTGCTATTGTTGAGCGCGATACGCCCTTCTTTCCCTGTACATCCTTCATCGAAAGCATTTACTTGTATGCCTTCTTGAACATGTAGGAAAAATCTACCGCTGATGTTGCCTTCGTTAAGAAACACCTGATAAGTTGGCTGTTGACGCAAGTTCTGATAAGTGTTGTTCAACCGGTCTTCCAAGAAAACCATTGCAGTGGCAGGAAAATGAGTGACTTCCGAAAGGCGCATCTGGTAATAACCCGATTGAGCAACCGAAACGCCTAATGCCACAGAGTCTTCTTGTTGAATTCTATTGCGGCCTTGGATCGCCAAGTGAATTGAATCTTTTACCGAATACCAGTAACTTTTCCCCGGCAGGGAAGGCACTTTAATCGCATCCTGACCATCGGCTGCTTCAGTGTTGCTGCACTGTTGGGAAAAATAAACCACGGTTTCATCGGCGGTTTCGTTCGATGATAAGCTCAACCTAACAAATGGAATTTGCTCTGGCACCTGCACACTTTTCGTGTTCAGCACATCTGCACGGTGAGTATTGTTGAGGATAAGTGTATCGTTTGAAAATGCCCGAACAAAAAAACCTTCCATCGATCCTACATAACGGGTTGCTCCGTTGATGCCAATGCCTTCGTTGCTTCCAAGTGGCAACCAACTGGCGTAGTGACCATTGTAACGGTTGCCCGCTCCAGTTTTAACGAGGGTTTTGCTGATCAAGGCACCTTGGCTTTGAGATACCGCATTCCAATCGATGGGCGATGGATATGGATTGCCGACAAGGTTCCAGCCGTTGCCTGAATTGCTCGTGGTATTTGCACCGATTGCCAATTTTTGCTGACCTGTCTTCGCAATTCCACGTGCTTGAATTACTTGATTTCCACTAACACTGGCCAAATAGGCTTTCATGTTGAGAAGTTGGGTTTCTTCTGTATTTCTTGTGTGCCAACCAGCAGCAAAACCTGGATTGTTTTCCTGTTCAGTAAATTCCCAAATGCCTTGACCGAGCGTTGAAGCAGTTCCACCAACATAAGATAGTTCGAAATGGTCTCCGATGGCGTTCCAGTGAAGTTGTTCAAATGGCGACGAAAAAAGGATGTATTGTGTGCCATTGCCAGGAATGAATTGTTCGATTTCAACATTTCCTTGGATGCTTCCATTTCCACGTCCTGAAATCAAAGCTGTTGAAAGGCTGTCTGACTTTAAATGCAAACTGTCGTTGGTTTGCAAAGTGCCATTTTCGAGTTCTAAGATCCCTCTAAGGTTAATTTTTCCATTCACCAAGCGCAAACCAGAACCTGCGATTTTTAGGTTTTGGTAGGTTCCACGCATCACAGATTGCTGTTCGCTGCTGCTGTAAGTAACTGAGCCTTTAAAGTTCGGATCAGCGAATCCTGTGAGTGCCGGACTGTTCGCGTATTTTACCAAGAGTTGATCTTGTTCGCCCATGGCGAATTGACCCCCTGATTGATTCCGTTGAATTTTGTGGTTGAGGATGAGTTCGGTACCTGGTAGGCTGTCGATTCCTAGTCTAAATGCACCTGTAACATCGATATTTCGAGCCGTTTCGGCGATTCCGCCAGGTTCTCCTGGATTGTAAAACAGCAGGTTTCTACAAGAAAAGTCGTTTGTTGTTCCCAATTGAACACGATAATTCTTGTTGGTTCTAATCCAGAGGTTGTTGTATTGGATCGATGGTACGGTTTGGTTTGTTTGGTTCGCCCACATTTCACCATTTCCAAAGAAAGTTGTTCCTTGATTTTCGATAAAAGTAGAATCGGTAAGTACAACCGATGATGGATCTCCTTCAATTACAAGCAAGCCGCTTCCTTGATCGAGCACACCGATTTGTTCGATAGAGTAAACATCGAGGATTTGATCTAAGAGTTTCAAATGAGAACCTTCGTTAATTTGAAGATTCCTCAAGACCAAATCGTTTGAAAGCGAATAGGTTGAATTACCAGTGATAAACAAATCAGTGGAAATGAAAAACCCTTCCCCCCCGATGGTTTGTCCTGAGCCTCCAGCAAGGGTTAAGAATGTATTTGTGTTGTTTGTGATTACTCCATTGTTAAGAATGGAGCCATAAGAGGCCAAGAATGATTGATAGTTTTGGTGAATGCTCAATGCGGCACCATCGGCAACCGATAGATTCGCGCACTCAGCGGGATGATTTCCGATTATTTCTGGGTAATGACTCAATCCTGCGGGGATGATTACATCGTTGCAACGCATCGGAACAACTTGTGGGTTCCAATTGATAGGATCGAACCAGTTGTTGTTTATTCCAAGCCAGGTTAAAGTTGCAGGAACGCCTGGTTGAAAGGTGAATCTTGCGCCTTCGGCAGGAAAAGTTACTGGCGAGGATGATCGCATGGTTGCAGTAGCATTGTTCATCCCGAGCGATGATTGTGCCCAAGCTGATTGACCAGTGCCGATACTTCTGGTGTGGGAATCAGACCGATCTTGACCGCGCAAACCAATCTGGAAAAACTGCTCATATCCTTGCCAACAATAAGCTGAAGTGTTGTAGCAAAATTGAATTTGGTTATTGCTTTCTGATAAGATGATCTGAAAATCAAAGCGATTTCGATTGTCTCCGCAAAATCCAGTGCCTTCGGCATCATCGAGCGCCTTAAAGTTTTTCCATTCGATGGTGAAAGTTCTGTTGGGAGCGGTGCCACTAGATCTTGTTCTTATTCCTGCATCGTTAGATGTCCATCGCCCTTCAAGGTCTGCATTTAGTGCCGATACGATACCTTCAATTGGAAAGTCGGAGCTTAGAATATTGGTAAAAGGAACCACCAATCCTGCTGCGCGAACTGGCGATGTTTGACCGAACCAAATCCAACCATTAGTAGCTACACCCAATTGGGTATACGTTTGACCGTTGAATTGGAACGGGAAACCGATAGGTTGATTGGGGAAGAAATCTTCGTCGGTCGGTGAAATGTCGAAAGGATCCTCGGGACTATCGAAACCAGCTGCAAGGGTTGCAGTGCTTCCCCCTGAAGGAATTGCTTCGTAGGGTGTATTGGATGAATAGCTGAATATGTAGCCACAAGCAAGTTGTGCACAGAGCTTATTGGCAGTGCAGCATGCAAAAAATGCGACAAGTAGCGTAAAGTAATTTTTCAGCATTCAGTTACAGATTCATTTCTGTAGTCTGATTATACTTTGCGATGGATTGAATTGTTACAGTGTGTAAGGATATATGTAAAAAACGAAAAGGTGCCTAAGCACCTTTTCGTTTCACAAACCACCAATTGAATTCTGTAAATCTACCAAAAACAGAAAAGTTGGCATGACCAATTCTTGATTGATCGATTCAAAGGTATATATTTCTTTTAATAATTCAAGTCTCTTTTACGATGGTAGAATAAGTTAGTGTTAATCCCTAAGTATTTTCACTACGCCAACTCCGGAGTTTGTCTTTAAGTGCAATAGGTACAAGCCTTTAGACAATTGTTCAGCAGGTATATTCACAGTGGTCTTTCCGTATAAACTCACGGTACTTTGGTGCACTAAACGCCCTTCAATGTCAGTCAAAATAAGATCGATATTTTCTTGTTTGGTGCTATTGAGCGTTAAATTAAAATTGTCTGAAGAAGGATTGGGGAATACACTTGCTTCATAGGTAGCTAAGATGTCTTCCATCCCAACTTGCGCCACAATAATTAGTTTTCTTACCGTATCAATACCACAAGGATTCTCGATAATTAAGCTGACATAATAAGGTCCATTTTCAGGAAATGTAAATGATGGATCTTCAAGTGGCGATGTGGAAAGGGTGTCGAACAGCCATTCATAGGCAAATCCATTTTGAGAGGTATTGTTAAAGTTGATGGTATAGCCACCATTGTTTTGGGTGTAAGAGAAATTGGCAATCGGAAACTGCGATTGAATTACCTCAACCTGTGCGGAAGTTCCTGTGCATCCATTGGCATCAGTAACGGTTACTGAATAAAATCCTGAAAAGCTAACAAGGATGCTTTGCCCTAGCGCGCCATTCGACCATTCATACGTATTGAAGCCAGGAGCAGCTGTTAGTTCGGCAGGTTCACCATCGCAAATTGCTGCCAAGGATGGCGTTACTGGCACTTCTACATTTCCAGCTGGCTGTACGTCAATTTGAACTGGTCCAACATTACAACCATCATTATCGACTGCAGAAACAGAAAGTGGAGAAATAGGAATACTGGTGATAACTAAATTCGGCCCTGATTGTCCGGTTGACCATGCATAAGTGGCAAAGCCGCCCACGGCAGTTAGGTTGATTGGAGATCCACAGAAAAGGATTGGATTGCCTGGCGTAACCGTAAGTGCTGGAGGTGTGGTTTCGATAAGATTGATCACAGAAGATGCTGCAGGGCACCCCGTATTGTCTTGGCCTGTAACACTGATAGGACCTGGTTGTATTACCACTATTGCCGACAGTCCAGTTTGTCCGTTCGACCACACTAAGTCAACAAAATTTCCAACAGTGGTAACCGTAATCGGTCCATTGCAAAGATTTAAGGTGTTTGGTGATGTTTGCAGCGGGATGTTTACAGAACTTGAAATGTTAACGGTCCAAGAGGCAGAAGTCGCCGCGCCACATTCGGTGGTTACGAAAGCCTGAAAATAGGTTGTCGCTGTTAATGGTTGGCTGTTGAGGATATTGCTGGTTTCTCCAACTATGGGTGTGAAGTTTAGCCCATTGGAAGATGTAAGCCATTGAATGTCTCCCGGCGTTCCAGAATACAATAGCACTGCCGATCCACCGGTACAAACTGAAGTTGAAGATTCGGCGTCGATCACAGCAATTGGGCCACTGTTTATGGTTACAGGACCAACCGGAACGCCTAGTGTAGCAGGAGA
>CAMCXT010000076.1 GCA_945883545.1 Chitinophaga pinensis
AATCATGCTCAAGCTAACCATCCAATCATGAAGCAAACCAATTCGGCGCTGGCTTCTGAAGGTTTATTGATGGATGCTTCACTGAAGACAGGTAGAAAGCATTGGTTGAAATTAGCCGCATGGCTGCAAAAAACAGATCGGGAAATTCCGCCTATTATGAGCATCCCGAATGCTTCGGCAAAACAGAAAGATGCAACAGCTCGCTTAGCCGCAATTTGGAAACTCAACATTAAAAAATCGCAATTCATCCTCCGATCAGCTTTTCTATCAGAACAAATTCACTTTGCGGATTCGATGTTTCAAATCGATTCCGACAACCGATCAGAGAGTTTCGTTCAAGAAGCCGAATGGTTGTACCGCCCTTTCAAAAATACATTCATCCAAGTTGGGGTAAACAATACCTACAGCAAGGCTGATTCACCCGGATTCAACAACGAAACCAAAGAGATGAGCCGCCAATCGGTGTTCGCAATTTGGCAAACAGGATTTTGGAAAGATCTATTGATTGTTCGTCCAGCCGTGCGAAAAGAATGGTCGTACAGCAAGAATGCGCCATTGGCTCCTTCATTGAGCACACGGTTGAAGCTCTTAAAATGGTTGAACCTAAGCGCTCAAATTGCAAAAACATACCGAATTCCAACCCTCAACGATTTGTATTGGGTTCCTGGCGGAAACCCTGAATTGCAGCCAGAACGAGGCACTGCCGCCGAAGCTGGAATTTCTGCAGAAAAAGAAAACAACAAATGGCATTTAGAATTCCGACTTGATGCCTTTAGGAACTACATCAACAATTGGATTCTTTGGATTCCCGGAAATTCATACTGGACGCCCCAAAATATACAGTCGGTTGATAGCAAAGGACTTTCTTGGCATTCTGAAGTGATGTTTAAGACAAAAAACATCAAGCTTCAGGCATTTTCGACCGCCCAAATGGTGTACTCAGCACCCATGAAAGCAACCGCCAACTCTTCATTTGTTGAAGGTCGACAGTTAATGTATATCCCACGTTATACGGCAAACCAAAGCTTCAGTGCGGCTTTCAAAGGAGTCACAGTAATTCTCCAAGCAAGCTACACAGGCGAGCGATACACATCAACCGACAACCACAGCAAATTGCCAGGTTTCTTCTTGCTCAACTTAAGTGCAGAAAAACAGTTTGCTGTAAAAGAAATGTCTACAACTGCCTACATCAGAATCAACAACATTACGCAAACCGAATATCAAGTAATTGCTTGGCGCGCAATGCCTTTGCAATCATTCCAAATGGGCTTTTCCATGCAATTTACCAAACCCTAAACCCTTTCAACCAACTCTTATATGAAACACTTATTTACCATTGCTTTACTTTCTTTTTCAACTTTTCTAGGCGCTCAAGGCTCTATTGCCACATTCGATGAACTTCCACTTTCGGCCAATAGCTTTTGGAACGGGTCAGACCTTTCAGCAAACAACATTGTGCAAGGCGATTTAATTTTCCCAACCAATTGGGACACAAGCTTTGGAGGCTACTTGGCTTCCGGTTTTGCCTATTCAAACATGACCGATTCGGTAACCTCTAGCTTCGCCAATATTTACTCAGCTAAACCTGCAAGTGGCTTTAACAATTCGGCAAACTATGCTATCACTTATGGAGATTGGTTTTTCGAAACCTCCACACCATTAGTTCTAAATTCGGCCAGAATTACCAACTCCACTTTTGCGTTTAACTCGATGCGAGATGGCGACAATTTTGCCAAGAAATTTGGTGGGTCAACAGGAAATGATCCCGACTTTTTCAGCGTCACTTTTACCGGTTACCTCAACGGACAACCTGCACCAAATGGAAATCCTGTTACTTTTTACTTGGCCGATTTCCGGTTCGAAGACAACAGCCTCGATTACATCGTTCGAGATTGGCGATTGGTAGATCTTTCACCTTTAGGAACTTATGTGGATAGCATCACCTACAATTTTGCTTCTTCAGACAATGGCGAGTTTGGCATCAACACGCCAACCTACTTTTGTATCGATCAAGTGATTTACAACGATTTTACAGGAATCGAAAATGCTGAATGGGTTGATGTGGAAATGTTCCCAAACCCAGCATCTTCCTTTGTGCAATTCAACACCAAGGAAACAATCAAGCAAATCGAAATCTTGACTTTGGATGGTAAATCGATTGAAACTTCGATGAACACTTTGAATAGCACCGATGTTTCTGCTGTTGAAAATGGTTTCTACCTCATCCGACTTACTTTTGCAGACGGACAAACGGCAACCCGCAAGCTGATTGTAAAACATTGAAAAAACTAATCTCAGCAATCCTATTTCTTCTTTCTGCCACAGCAGGTTGGTCGCAGTTTGCACCCGCTTTGGGGCAGCCCGGAGCCATTGCCATTCACCGAGATAGTGCAGCGATTGTGGCTTGGGCTACAACGGTTCAGATTGACCGTGGTTTGATGCAGATCAATATCGACACAATCGATGATGCTTGGGCAGGTGTGGATGAAGATGCATTAGGAAGAGCTGGCGACAATCCAACAATCAGCTTGGGAGATGGTGGAACTGCCACTTTGGGATTTGAGTACCCGATCAAAGATGGTGAAGGCTATGATTTTGCGGTTTATGAAAACAGCTTCGATGGCTTGTTCCTCGAATTGGCTTTCGTAGAAGTAAGTTCTGATGGAGAACGTTTTGTGCGCTTTCCCGCATTATCACTTACCGATACAAGTGCTGGAACTTCCGCTTTTGGATACACTGAAACGTCTAAAGTGCACAACCTTGCAGGAAAATATCCGATGCATTACGGAACGCCATTCGACCTTGCGGAACTTCAAGATTCAGTTGGACTCGACATTCAATCGGTTCGTTTTGTGAGAATTGTGGATGTGATTGGCACCATGTTGCCTGAATTTGCTAGTCGTGATGCAGAAGGCAGGAAGGTTGCAGATCCTTGGCCTACACTTTTTCCATCATCGGGTTTCGACTTAGATGCCGTTGCTGTGATGCACAACACTGATCCTGCAAGCCTTGAAAACTTGGTTTCAGCGTTTGATATTTTCCCACAGCCCTGCAGCGACCAAGCTTTCCTTCGGATTACCGAACCATCATGGAAACAACCAATTACCGCAAAGCTGCTCGATATGTCGGGTAGATGCATTCAGCAGTTCGGCTCCTTTTCCCCGGAGGGGATAATTACAATCGACCTTAACGATGTAAATGCGGGAACATATTTTATTGAACTAGAATCGTTTGAGGGTGTTTATAGAAAGCTATGTGTGAAAGGATTCTAAAGTATTTATTGCTGTCGCTGATGGCAATTTCTTTTGTTGGTTGCAAGGATGACGAGCCAGAACCAGAGCCAGAAGTGCCTGTGGAAGAAGGACATGCTGTGTTTGTGCTCAACGAAGGAACTTTTCAATGGGGAAATGCTTCCTTATCGCATATTAAGCTGACAACCAACGAAGTACAGGAAGATGTTTTTGCACCTGCCAATAACCGTCCTGTGGGCGATGTATTGCAAAGTGCCGCAATGATTGATGGAAAAATCTGGTTGGTCGTGAACAACTCACAAAAGATTGAACGCATCGACCCGAAAACTACCGTTGCAATTTCACCCATCGAAGGACTTCAATCGCCTAGATATTTATTGGAAGCCAAGCCAGGAAAGGTGTATGCAACCGATCTTTACGCAGATCGAATTCATATTATCAATGTATCCAGTGGAACAGTTACAGGATCGATAGAAACACGCGGCTGGACAGAAGAACTTCTACTGCACAACGGTTTGGTTTGGGTATGCAATACCGATTTAGACAAGCTGTTTGTGATTGACCCAAACACTGATCAGATCGTTGATTCCGTTCAAATTGGCGACAAACCAAGAAGCATCAAAAAAGATTTAGCTGGAAAACTTTGGGTGTTGTGTGAAGGCGAAATTCCACCTGCTGAAACTGCTGGAAGTTTGGTAAAAGTGGATCCTGAAACCCGCGCAGTTCTGCAAGCATTCACAATGCCTTTGGTTACAGATCATCCTTCAAGATTGCAAACCAATGCCGCTGGTAGTGAATTGTACTTCTTGCTCAATGGTGTGTATAAAATGAATGTCCAATCGACAACTCTGCCTGCCAATGCTTGGATTGAAGCCAATGGAAGATCTTTTTACGGATTAGGAATTCAATCGGCTGATGAATCGATTTGGGTGAGCGATGCCCGCGATTATGTGCAGAAAGGGAAGGTTTACCGCTACAATCAACAGAAAAATGAAATTAGAAGCTGGGATGTCGGAGTAATTCCGGGTAGTTTCTACTTTTACTGATCCTATGATGGATCAAACCAAACCTCGTCATGCCTTCTGGAATCCACTGTACATCGGTGTGATTTCTTATTTCTGCTTACTCGTTCCCGGTTTGATTTTAATGTGGATGAATTTCCGTCGCATGGGACTTCCAAAAAAAGCGCGTCTCACGGCAATTGTTGGAACTCCGATTTTGTTGGCCGTTGTGGCTATCTACATTTTTGTTCCTAAAGAATACGACGATTGGGTGGGCGCGTTGCACATCTCATTGGCAGTAATTATCGGCGCAATTCCATACCAAGATTACAGAAAACTGATGGATGCGAATCCAGATCATAAACCTGCACTTTTGGTTAAACCGGTTTTACTTTCGGTGCTTTTCCCTTTGGGATTACTCGCTGGATGGTATGGATATGCTAGGTTCCAAGATGAGCATCGAATTGAAATGCTGCAAGCTTCGATGGAAGCCTACCAACAAAACGATTTTAGAGGAGCCTTGAAATTGCTCAACGAAGTAAAGTCTGAATTTCCTGAAGAGCGCTTGGCATTTGTGAATTCCGCAATTGTTTACGAAGCACTAGCAAAGCCAGATTCAGCAGCTTGGAACATCGAACAATGGTTGAAAATTGCGCCCAACGATGAAGAAGCGAAAGAAATGCTGGAGCGTTTTCGCTATGCTTCGTCCAATCGGTAAGACTTGATAAACCAAGCCGATTGCTGAATGTCTTTCGACAAAATTCGGTCTTCAGCAATAAATGGAACCACTTTTCGGTAGGCTGTCATCAGCTTTTCCAATGCTGGCGAAGTTTTCAATGGCCTTCTGAATTCCAATCCCTGACTTGCATTGAGCAACTCGATCGCTAAGATATTCTCGAAATTCTTCAGTACTCGCCAAGCTTTGGTTGCAGCATTTGCACCCATCGAAACATGGTCTTCTTGCCCAGCCGATGAATCGATCGTATCTGCCGAAGCCGGCGTACACAGCTGTTTGTTTTGGCTCACCAACGAAGCAGCAGTATATTGCGGAATCATCAAGCCCGAATGCAATCCAGCGTTAGCGGCCAAAAAGTGCGGCAAACCACGCTTCCCAGAAATGAGTTGGTAGGTTCTGCGTTCCGAAATGCTGCCCACTTCGTGGATAGAAAGGCACAAGTAGTCAAGCGCCATCGCCAGTGGTTGACCATGGAAATTTCCACCCGAAAGAATCAAATCATCATCTGGAAATACATTCGGATTGTCGGTTACTGAGTTGATTTCACGGGTAAAAACGTCGTTCACATGTGTCCATACATCGCGAGAAGCACCCAAAACTTGAGGTGTACAACGGAACGAATATGGGTCTTGTACCTGAACTTTATGTTTCGAGGCAATCTCGCTTCCATCGAGCCACTGGCGAACCAATTCGGCCACTTTGATTTGTCCCGGATGCGGACGAATCTGATGCAAATTCGGATGGAACGGTTCTACTCGACCATCATACGCTTCAAGCGAAAGCGCCATGATCGCCACTGCCCAGTCGAACAGTGCGGCACTTTTCGAGAGCAATTGCACGCCAAATGCAGCCATGAATTGTGTTCCATTCAACAATGCCAAACCTTCTTTTGAGGCTGGAACGATAGCTTCCCAACCCATAGATTCGAGCACTGACGAAGCTTCTTGACGAATGCCATTCACCCAAACTTCGCCCATTCCCAACAAAGGCAAACACAAGTGAGCAAGCGGCGCCAAATCGCCTGAAGCGCCCAAAGAGCCTTGTTCGTAAACTACTGGAAGAATATCGTTGTTATAGAAATCGATCAAGCGCTGCACAGTGGCCAATTGCACACCTGAATATCCATACGAAAGCGCCTGAACCTTCAAGAAAAGCATGGTTTTCACAATTTCAGGAGACACGGCATCACCAGTTCCGCAAGCATGCGACATGATGAGGTTGCGCTGAAGATCAGAAAGCTGATCATCGTTGATTTTCACATCACACAGTGCACCAAACCCAGTATTGATGCCATACACAGGTGCTTCAAGTGCATTTATAGTTACATCGAGATATCGACGACAACGTTCAATATTTTCAGTTGCCTGTTCCGACAAGCTGATTTTCGTTCCTGAAGCTACTAACTGAGCAACTTCCAGCGGAGAAATAGATGATGGCCCGATGATATAGGTCGACATACTGGTAATTTTGGGAGCGTGAAAATGAGAAAAATCCAGCAGATGCTGAATGGTGGATCAAAAGTGCGATCTGAAATTCAACAGATCATTTACCGGAATACTGATTTGACGACCACTTGAGAGCTCTTTCAAGTTCACCATTCCGGCATCTACTTCACTCTTTCCGTAAATCATCAAATAAGGAATTCCCTTTTTCTCTGCGTATTCAAACTGCTTTTTCAGTTTCGTTGGTTCAGGGTAAATTTCTGCTGAGATATCCGAATTCCTTAGCAATTGCAACAATCCCAAGCATGGGCCTTCTTCCTCAATCGAAAAAGATGCGATCAAAATTTCTGTTCCAGTGATGGCATCTTGAGGAAACAATCCTGCATCCAGCAAGATGTCGTAAATCCGATCAGCTCCAAAAGAAATCCCTACACCAGGCACATTTGGCAACCCGAAAATCCCAGTGAGATCGTCGTATCGACCACCACCACCGATGCTTCCAAAAGCAATGTTTCGCGCTTTCACTTCGAGGATGGTTCCAGTGTAATAGTTCAATCCACGGGCGAGACTCAAATCGAGGTGAAGTTCTGCACCTTCCAGTTTAAGTGCGTTGTTTCCTTCGAAATAACCCAGCAATTGGCGCAATTCGGCAACCCCTTGCTTTCCAGTTTCGCTTGAAGAAAGGAAATCGGCTAAGAAATCGAGCTTTTCTGCATTGCTGCCTTGCATAGACGCCAGCGGACGAATCTTTACAATCGAATCGTCTGGAACTCCCTTGGTGCGCATCTCTTCCTCCACTTTTTCCAAACCAATTTTATCGAGCTTGTCGAGCGCAACGGTGATGTCGATAATTAAATCGGGCACTTGCGCCACTTCGGCAACTCCAGTGAGCACTTTGCGGTTGTTGATCAGAATATTAACTGGCAAACCGAGCGCATGAAACACCCGATCGTAAATTTGAATCAATTCGGCTTCGTTGATCAATGATGCGCTTCCAACCACATCAGCATCACATTGCCAAAATTCGCGGTAACGCCCTTTCTGTGGACGATCGGCACGCCAAACCGGTTGCATCTGATAACGGCGAAATGGGAAAGCCAACTTGTCGCGGTTCATTGCCACATAACGGGCAAATGGAACCGTAAGATCGTAGCGCAAAGCCTTCTCGCTTAGCAGCGGAAGAACCTCATTGGGCGTTTCAAGATTGGCATTTTGCTCACGAACTTCCTTGAGAAAATCGCCCGAATTAAGGATTTTGAAAATCAACCGATCGCCCTCCTCACCATATTTTCCAGTGAGCGTGCTGAGGTTTTCCATGGCAGGAGTTTCGAGCGATTGATAGCCAAATAGCTCAAACTGCTTGCGGATGGTTTCGAAGATATAACGACGACGAGCCGACTCGAGGGGAGAAAAATCGCGTGTTCCTTTAGGAAGTGAAGGTTTCATGTGCCGCAAAAATAGTGAAGCCGTTGATTTGTTTTACGGTGAATGTTCAACAATACAGATATCTACAACTGTTTGTAATTAAACAATTTTAAAGATAAACCATTACTTTTGGAGCAACTATCACAACACTACCATCATGAATAGATTTTTTGGCCTGTTGCTCAGCCTATTGCTGGGACAGATCATCGTGGCACAACCTTCAATCGGAGGAAAACCATTTGGCTTAAAGCCAGGCTTTACCAAAGCACCAGTGTTTAATTTATCGCCCATCAACGAAGAGGAATTACTCAACGAAGACGTGCAATGGAGAGCACAAGGCGACAAAAGCTTCCGTTTCGGAAAAGATGTTTTGGTAAACCTCAACATCAACACCCATGGTCAATGGACTACATTAAATAACGGCGACCGAATTTGGCGTTTGGCGATCCAATCGGAAGGTGCAAAAAGCTTGAACCTCATTTTTAGTCGATTCAACTTGCCTGCATCTGCCAAACTTTTCGTTTACACACCTGATGGGGAAACCGTTAAAGGTGCATTTACAGAGGCAAACGAGAACAAAAATGGTGGTTTTGCCATCCTCCCAATTGCTGGAGATAAAATCATCGTTGAATATTATGCACCAGCTGGAATTTCTCAAAATCCTGAATTGGAAATTAGCTATGTAATTCATGGCTACAGAAGTTTCACCAAGGATGCGAAAGATTTTGGTGGATCAGGAAACTGCAACAACAACGTAGTTTGTCCGGAAGGAAACCCTTGGGAAGCACAGATTCGCTCAGTGGTTTTGTTGCTTACCGG
>CAMCXT010000077.1 GCA_945883545.1 Chitinophaga pinensis
TCTGAAACAATTTGAAATGCATTTTCAGAAAGCTGGATTCTTTTATATGCTGAATCTAGAGAATGAAAATGGTTTAGGTTGTCGAAATGTAATTGTGCTAAACCATAATTTGCAGCCGCAGGATCCTTTTTTAAACTAGAAATAAATAGTTTTCTTGCTTTGAAAAAATCGAACTCTTTTAATGATTCAAAACCCTTTTTAATTTGAGCATAGGTATTGAATCCGCTCATTAAAAAGACGATGACTATCACATTTCGAAGCCAACTGATTTTCATGTTACTAAAATGATGTACTTACTTTATGAGACTTGCAATGTATAACCAATTCGAATAAATTCAACTTGAAGGATTGTATATTTTCATTTCTCAATCGTATTCCTTGAATGTAATTGCCTCAATATGAATAAACCTTCATTGATTTAGCCTAACTGCAATGCGTTTAGTTAAATTATCTGAAAGATGTCTAAGACTTCAGCTGTAAATTTACCTTTGAACCATGAATCGTATAACGTTAGTTGTTTGTTTTTTATTCATTTATCTAAATTCAATAGGCCAGAATTTCGAATGGGCTTCAGCAGGTAGTAACTTCCATACTGGATTTAACCATAGCTGTATTACAATAGATGGCAGATTGGTGGCTGGACTTCAGTATGAAATGCCTTCATTCCGAAATAGCGATGATAAATTGATACTCAATTCTGGTACTGGAAAGCCATTTGAATTTAATCATTATACAAGTCAGTTGTTGCTCGTTTGTTATGACGCTCATGGCGATGTTGTTTGGAAAATTGAAGGTTCACAAGTTTTTGGTAGTGCAATCTTGATGGGAATTTCTTCTTTCCCCGATGGAGATGTGCTTGTTGCTTTTAGAACCAATTATTTAAATAGACAATTTCGAAGGACTAATCTTCATCGTGATTCTAGCTATTTCGACAACAAAGTGAATAGTCAAGATTTTGAGAAGTCGGTTTTCTTTGCCACGATTGATAAATCTGGAAGTGTGAAGGAAATTACTGCAGTTGAAGGTTTGCCTTTTGGCGATTGGGAAGGCTTTGAAGTAACTCCTGATCTTGGTCTTGTGATAACACTTCCCAGCAATGAGAAAATGATTGATTCAAAGGGATCATCCAAAACAGTAGCCTTTAACTCGACAATTAAGTTAAACAGGAAACTGAATCTTGACTGGCATCATAAAGTTACCTATTCGGATAAATCATGTTGCAGTTATTATAGTCCAGCGAGTGCAATGACTGTAGGCACAAATGGAGATGTTTTTATTGCAGGGACAATTCGAAATGGATATACAGTTGATGGGAAAAAGCTCAGAGAAGTTCCCATTCTTGATGATGCAAGTAAAAGCAACCCGCCTTATGAGTCTTATTTGGCTTGTTTGTCGAGTGCTGGTAAGCTGAAATGGATTAAATATTCAGGAGCAAAAAGTTTTATTTACGATTTATCAGTTAAAAACAACCATTTGGTTATTGGTGGAAAAATACAACTTGCCAAGAAGATGTTTGATGTTCAGGTTGATACAACAGAGCAGAAAAAGGCATTTATTATGAGCCTCGATCTTAATGGAAACATTGAATGGCTAAATTCATTTAATGCGGAAGAAATTAAGTCGATTTGCCAAGACGAACAGAACAATATTTTCGGTGTGTTTCGATCAAAACGTGGAGTAGGAATGAAGCCGCTCAAAATTGGCGCAGATACAATATCTAATAGTTACGAAAGGATTATTGTAGGGAGTTTTGATGAAAAAGGAAAGTACCGGTGGAATAAATTCAGCAATGCAAATATGTCTTTAAATACACATACAAAACTTCGCAGTGATTTATGTGGTAATCTCTTCTATACCGGTGAAATGTGGTTTTCATTGCCAGTGAACATGTCGTTGTTTGATGGTGCAATTACCAGTGGAAGAGGCTACGGTGGAGCACCATTGGCAGCTAGAATTAGAACTACTATTCCTGATGAATTGATTGCAATGAATTTAGGAATATCAAAAGAGTTTCGTGTTAAAACAACAAAAGACAAATTGGTTGATGGGAAACAATTCGATACACGAAGAGGAATAACCAATCAGCGCAGTGAATTACCTGAAAATTCATCCTCAACATCAATCGATACATTGAGATCTGGCAGAGAATTATCTTGCATTCCAATGCCTTTTCCATGGAAAATTGATGCTTTTCCGGTTCCAACAAATGGTCAACTTACTTTGAGGATATCACTTTCATATACTGATCCTAAAGTGAAAATTGATTTATTCGATTCCAAAGGAGCATTTATTCGATCTCTTATGCCTGTCCAACTTAAAGATGCGGGGGAATTTGACCTATCAATTGATGTTTCAGATCTATCAGCAGGTGTATATGTTGCTGTGTTAAAAGGCTCTTCTTTTGGCGCTTCTTGTAGAATCGTTGTTGTAAAGTAAATGTAATATATTGAAAATGAATGCTTATAGAATTTTATAGGGGTAAACATTCATTCGATTTTTTGCATATATTGCTAATGCAAACCTTGTATTAATTTACCAATTTCGTCATTTTGGCTCTTATTCTACTTTGAGCTAAAGCCTCGGAAATTTTGCTTTAATGCCATTTTAAAAAGTGTTCGTGCTTTTCAAATTTGGTATTAATGAATTTCTTTGATATTAATTCGATACATTCATGCATTATCTAAAACAAGAATTGCTTATTTTAATCTCCAATGGGGATGGAGTGTTTGATTTTGTGCAGAAGAATGCTTCAGATGGAATTTGGATTTACAATCTAGAAAATCAAAAAGATCTTTGGTTTAACGACAGATTTTGGGAAGTGCTAGGATATCGCACTGAAGATGTTTCTTTTACTGCAGAAACTTTTAAAGACGTATTGCACCCTGACGACCAAAAAAAGTTTTTTTTAGCGATTGAAGAAAATATCAAAAATCCTTTAAATGAAGATTTTCAGGAAATTAGATGTATTTCTAAAAATGGCGATATCGCATGGTTTCATTGCTTTGGCAAGCTAATTAATCAGAAAGGAGAAAAAGCTACTCGAATGATTGGAGGATTTGTTAATTCTGCCAAATTGATTGATAAAGAAATATTATTAATGCAGAAAAATCAAAGGTTAAACGCCCTTTTGAATTCTGTTTCTGATATGTTGCTCGTACTCAATAGCGATGGTAATATCATTGAGTATTTTTCAAATAATGCAAACTTGTTTTCATTTTCTAGAGATAAGTTCATTGGATCGAATATTTCTAAATTAATAAGTAAAAAGGATGCACAAGCATTCAATCTGCTCATTAAAGAGGTTTTATCGGGTAAACTTGAAATTGCAATTCACCACTTTTCATTGAATGATTCTGGTAAGAATAAGTATTTCGAAACACGAATTACCCCTAGTGGTAACGATAACGAAGTGCTTGCAATAATTCGAGACTTCACTATTGATAATTCGAGAAATGAAGAACTACGAAAATTAGAATTGGTAACATCCAAGGCTAAAGATGCAATAACAATAACAGACAAAAAAGGCTACATTACTTGGGTGAATGATGGGTTTTCTCATCTTACTGGATATGCATTTGATGAAGTTATTGGCAAGCTTCCAAAATCTTTTTTACAAGGCGAATTAACCGATCCTGAAACCATTAAAAGACTTGGAAAGTCTATTGGTAAACTTGAGCCAATTATCGTTGAAATATTAAATTACCATAAGTCGGGATCTACCTATTGGATTCAATTAAACATTACTCCAGTATACAATAATGATGGCGTTTTGGAAGGTTTTATTTCTGTTGGTCGTGATGTAACTGCAAGAAAGAGCTTTGAAAATGAGTTGATTACAACAAAAAATCTGCTCGCCCATTCAAGCGATGTTGCCAAGATTGGTGGTTGGCAGGTTGATTTAATTACCAATGAAGTAAGTTGGACCGATGGTGTTTTTAAACTCATCGGCACAACGCGCGAAAGCTTCCCACTTACTTTCGAAAAGTCAGCATCTATCATTCATCCTGATGATTATGGGCGTGCAATAAGCATGTTTGAGGAGGCTATTAACCATAGTAAACCCTATGATATTGAAAAGAGATTGGTTTGCATTGATGGTTCAATTATTCATGTTAAATCAAAGGCACGGGTTGAATACAATTCTGCTGGAAAGCCGATTAAAATTTCTGGTGTATTTCAAGATATTACAGAACAAAAGCGCGCAGCTAAAGAATTGAATTTACAATCACGTTTATTGGAATCTGTAGGGCAGGCAGTAATTGCCACAAAACCGGATGGGATTGTTTTTTATTGGAACAAGAAGGCTGAAGAGATCTATGGTTGGGCCAAAGATGAAGCTTTGGGGAGAAGTATTATCGATCTTACGCCGACATCGATGAGTAATGACATGGCAATTTCAATTATGACCGAATTGAATCAAGGAAATGGATGGTCGGGGGAATTCTCAGTTCGTAATAAGCAAGGCGAAGAATTTCTTTCTCATGTTACCAATCAGCCTATTTTTGATGAGTATGGTCAATTGGAAGGAATTATAGGAGTTTCTGAAGATATACGAGAGCGGAAGAATGCAGAATTGGAATTGTTGCAAACAAAAAATTTATTACAACAAACCAATTTGGCTGCAAATGTTGGTGGTTGGCAATTGGATTTTGAACAAAAGAGATTTTATTGGTCCGAAATAACCCGAAGAATTTTCGAGATAACTGAAGAAACGCAGCCCAATGGAATTTTAAAGGAGCAAATCGAAGCTGGTTTTTCATATTATAAGGAAGGCTTTCATAAAAGCAGAATCATGGCTGCAGCTGATCATACTATGCGTTCAGGAGAACCTTTTGATTTGGAAGTAATTGCAGTAACTACAACCGGATTTGAAAAGTGGGTTCGTGTAATTGGAAACGCTGAAATGAAAAATGGTCGCTGTGTGAGTATTTTTGGTGCTATATGGGATATTCACAACAAAAAGAAAATCGATGAAACATTGCGTCTTGAGCGCCAAAAATTAAACGATATCCTTATTGGTTCTGGCATGGGTACTTTTGAATGGGACATGGTGGTTAATCATTGGGACGTAAACGAACAATGGTATTCTATATTTGGTTTAATTCGAGAAACTGCACCCGATATTAACATGGAATTCATCACGAGTTTAGTGCATCCTGAAGATGAATTACTCGTTTCTCGAAACCTTCAACTTCATCTTACAGGTAAAGAGAATTACTTCGAATCGGAGTTTAGAATTAAATCGAAAACAAAGGATTGGAAATGGGTGCACATTAGAGGGCGCGTATCTGAATGGGATCAAAAAGGTAAGCCTTCAATCATGTATGGAACATTGCAGGAAATTTCCAATCTGAAGAAAATGGAAATTGATCTAAAAGACAACGCGGCAAAATTTAGTTCAATCTTTCATTTTTCTCCAGTAGCTATTTCCCTTAATGATCTTGAAACAGGTAAATTTATTGATGTAAATGAAGTGCTTGTTGAAAAAACTGGGTTTAGTAAGGATGAACTTTTGGAACTGTCTTTTAACGATATAACCCCTAAAGGATATGAGGTATTGGAGGAAAATAAGAAGAGAGAACTGATTCAAAACAATAAATTTGGTCCTTATGAAAAGGAATACCTGAAGAAAGATGGTACAACCTTCCCCATTTTATGTAATTGCTTAAAGTACACAGATCAAACAGGAGGTAATTATATCATTACCATCATTCAAGATATTACTGAACAGAAAAAGTTAATTCAAGACTTAAATCAACAACGAAATAAAAGTGCTCAAGATGCCTTGTATTATAAATCGCTCTTAGAAAATAATTCATTTTTTGTTGTAAAAACGGATCTTCAAGGAAATTATATTTTTTTAAATAAATATTTCTGTGAAAGGCTAGGAATTTTACCTGAAGAATTTTTGGGTAAAAGTGCATTAGACTTAATTATTCCAGAAGACCACCAACTCTGTATAGATGCTGTTGCAGCATGTTTCGAAAATCCAGGAGTTTCTCAAATGGTACAATTAAGAAAGCCATCAAAAAATGGAATTGTACATAACCAATGGGAATTTATTTTAATGGCTGATGAAAGTTTAGTTGGCTACGAAATTATTTGTATTGGTCATGAAATTACTCCACTTATTAAAAAGCAAGAGGAACTTCAAACTTTGGTTGATGTTACTGCAGAGCAAAATAGTAGACTGATGCAATTCACGCACATTGTTTCGCATAACTTAAGATCGCATGTAGCTAACCTGAGTAGCATTTTAGCTGTTACAGACACAGCAGATATAGAAGACTTGAATCTATCTTGGAACTTGGTTGAAAAAACCACAATAGCTCTAGATGAAACACTGTATAATCTAAATGAAGTAATTGGAATTCAGTCAAATACGAATATTCCTTATCGAAAAGTAAACCTATACAATGCTTACAAGAAAACCATCGATAGTTTGCAATTGCTCATCGATTCTACTGGTACTTTATTGCATGCAGATATTCAGGAAAACGATGAGCTTCATATTATCCCAGCATATCTCGATAGTATATTGCTAAATTTCATTAGCAACGCTATTAAATATCGGTCTCTTGAGAGAAAGCCTGAAGTTAAGTTGAGCTTGAAAGTGTTAAATGGTTATAAGGTGCTTTCTATTACCGACAATGGGTTGGGGATCGATCTTGAACGCTACAAAGACAGGCTTTTTGGAATGTACAAGACGTTCCACGGAAATAAAGATGCGAAAGGACTTGGACTATTTATTACTAAAGCCCAAATTGAAACTATGAAAGGAAAGATTGAAGTAGAAAGTATTGTTGGAGAAGGAACTATATTTAGAATTTTGTTGCCCGAAATGAACTAGGGAACATCGATGCAACAATATTTTGAACGAAATTTTATTATGAACGAATTGCCCATTTGAGAAAAACTGGCAATGCTTCAGACCATGTATCGCAATTGTGATGACCGCCAGGCATTTCGTAATAATTGATATCGTGGTAGGGTTTATAGCCTATCGTGATGAGTTCTGCAATTAAATCGAGCGTGTCGTCGATTGCATCTATAATCCCGTTGTTGTTTCTATCTGAGGTTTCATCTTCGGTTCCTGCCTGAAACCAAAATTTCATCCCTTTTCGAACCCGCGATTTTCGAATAACCGAATGCATGATCCGGTCTTTGTCGGTGTATCCTTTATCGAGTGCCCTTTTTCTCCACCAGAAAGCACCTGAAAATCCACCAACTTTCCCAAAAACTTCTGGATTGTTCCATGCGATACTGATGGCCGATAAACCGCCAAGAGACCAGCCCGCTATTACATTCTTGCCTCCATCTACGTCGATGTGGTATTCGTGGTTAAGCCAAGGTATAAGTTGATCTATGATGAATTCTTCGTAACGTCGAGCCCGGTTTCCCCGCTTGCGGTAATCAGGCTTTCCACTTACACCATACTCTTGAAGTCGCTCTCCGGCATGAACACCAACCACAATGTATTGGTTCATTAACGAATCTGCATGCAATGCATTGAGCGTTGCTTCAAGATTAACGGCTCTAGCATCTTGTCCATCGTTTAAAAGTATTAATCGATAAGGTCCACTCTCTTTGGAATAGCCCGGAGGCAGAAACACATCAACCTTCACTTCTCTTTTAAGAAGATCTGAATGGACTCCTGTTATTTGATGGGTAGTAGTGCCTATATTTGATGCAATAGAAGTCGAATTGTTCAAAACTTATCTGTAATTTACCGGTTCTGTTGTACGCAAAACTGCCTGATTTAATTGAATGAGCAAGCAATTTTACTGAATTAATATTAACAATGAACTTGTAATGTTGAATTGACTATATTTGTACCTAATAAATATTAAGTCGATATTATAATCACTATAATGATGTTAATCGTGTATTTATATCCATCCATTATTAACAATATGTTAAAATGAAAGGCAAGCTAGTTCGATGGTTTTTACAGCAACTGATTGAAAGCACTAACAACACAAGACTTGTCCGCGCAGCGCAATTGGTTTCGTCATTACCTTTCACTCATCAAGTAAACCTTAAATAAATACAAATCCAATAAACAATTGAAAATGAAAAAGATCGGAATTCTCCACGGAATGGAATCTACATTTCCAGATGCCGTTATCGACCGGATCAACAGTTTCGGACACAAAGACATCTTGGCAGAACGTGCGCTGATCGATGTTGTTTCTCAAGCTGAACCAACTGAATATGCTGTAATTATCGACCGTATTTCTCAGGATGTTCCATTCTATCGCGCTTACTTAAAAAATTCGGCTATCTGTGGTACGGCTGTGATCAACAATCCATTTTGGTGGAGTGCAGATGAAAAATTCTTCAACAATGCACTTGCTGTGCAGGTTGGTGTTCCGGTTCCTAAAACCGTTATTCTACCTTCATTCGAGCGCCCAGCCGATACCTCTGAAAAATCTTTCAGCAACCTAAACTTCCCACTTTCTTGGAATAAAATTTTCGATCATATCGGATTTCC
>CAMCXT010000078.1 GCA_945883545.1 Chitinophaga pinensis
TCGATTCCAACAACTTCAACATCCGACGACAAAAGAAGGATGCTTTGGGAAGATTCTACAGGGGTGGAACGAATGGAATTGGAATCGTGAGAAACCACATTTTCTTCATCATATCGAATGTCGATGGCCGGTTTGAAGATCTCAACACGCTGTTGAGCAAAGGTTGCCCTACGTAGCCGACGAATAAGTTCTTCGGTTTTTCCGGAGAACATGGAGCCGCAGATGACCTCAATCCAGCCGCGTCTTTTATTGGGGTGAATAGTGTTTTCGAGAAACATTCGAATGAACCTAAGTTTTTATGTATTTTTACCCGATAAGAACAGACCACAAATCTAATCAAATTGCACTCGCGCCAATAAACTATGGACGTTCGCCGTATTCACGAAGAGATCAACACAACACTCATTCAATTAGAGGAGCAATATTCAAGAATTCTCACCTATAAAGATCAAATTCCAACTATCGAAGTTGATTTGGTTTTGAAGGACGTTCGAGATTTGTATGAATTATTTATCAATCTGAAAACTGCTGGAGAATTGCAGAAGCGTGGAATGCTGGTTCAGTCTGTTCCTGAAGTTGCTTCACCAGTTGTTGAAAATCAACAAGAAGCTTCAATTGTTGAACCTGTAATCGTTCAAGCACCAATTATACCTGCTGTTGAGACCCCGGTTGAGAAAACTTTAGTTGTTGAGGCGAAGGTTGAAGATACATCTGAGGAGGCTCCGAAAGTAGAAGAGAAAGTTGAATCTACACCTATCATTGAGGTGAAAGAGGAAGAGAAAATAGAAGCCTCAACTGTGGCTCCTAAGCCGGTGGTGCTTCCTTCAGAGAATCCTCCAGTGGTTGCACCTAAAGTTGATTTGCTTCAGGAGCGTCAAAAAGATTTTGTGCCTACAGTTCGAAAAATAGAATTTAAGCCAGAGCCTCAAACGGTCGACAATAAAAAAGAAAGTTTGTTTGATAAAGCGGCTTCATTATATGATAAGATTGCCAAACCTGGCGACAAAACAGTTGCGGGCCAAGCTACACGTCAACCAGTTTCAAATATCAAAGGATCCATTGGGATCAATGAGAAGTTTGCCTATCTGAAAGAGCTGTTCAAGAACAATGTGAACGATTACAATGAAGCATTGGATAAGCTTAATAATTTCGATAGTTACGGCGACGCAGAAGACTATTTTCAGGAGTTGAAAGCAAAATACAGTTGGGATCCTGAAAGCAAGTCATTCCAAGGGCTTGCTGATTTGCTAAACCGCAGATACCTGCACAACGTTTGAGCTAAATGAGCCGTCTTGTGCTCGTCCCGACGCCACTCGGAAACTTAGGAGATATTACTTTACGTGCGCTTGAAGTGCTCAAGCAAGCCAACTTGGTATTGGCCGAAGACACGCGCACAACAGGCAAGCTACTGTCGCATTACAGTATTTCTGTGAGGCTTAAAGCATTTCACTTACACAATGAGCACAAGTTTTTAGAGCCAGCCATCTCGCTGATCAAAAGCCATGAATTGGTAGTCTTGGTATCTGATGCTGGAACCCCTGGGATTTCTGACCCTGGTTTTTTACTGGTTCGTGCATGTAAACAAAATGGTATTCCAGTAGAATGTTTGCCTGGCGCAGCTGCATTGATACCGGCTTTAGTGATTTCTGGTTTCCCAACAGACCGCTTCTGTTTTGAAGGATTTTTACCGCACAAAAAGGGGCGTCAAACCAAACTGAAGCAAATTGCTGAAGAAAGCCGAACCATTATATTTTACGAGTCTCCTCATAGATTGCTGAAAACGTTAGCTCAATGTGCCGAATTTATTGGGCCAAAGCGAGAAGCTGCCGTAGTAAGGGAGATTTCGAAAATACACGAAGAGTGTGTAAATGGCACTTTTGAGGAATTGGTATTGCATTTTACGAAAACAGCGCCTAGAGGCGAGATCGTGCTAGTGATCAAAGGACTCGACAATGATCAAGATGCGAATTCAGATGAAGAACCTGATTTTTCCGATGCCGAATCATTTTCGAGAGGCCTAACAAAAAGAAAGAAAGCGTAGAAAAACGCAACGAACGAAACTCCCGCTTGTGTGGTGAGCATGTCTTCGGTGAACATCGACAAAAATGCAATGCTGAAAAACAAGGTAAAAGGCAAGTATTTAAAGGCCTTAGATCGAATCGCAGGATAAAAAAACAAATAGAGGAAAAGGATTAAGCCTGGAATTCCGGTCGCAACAGCAATATAAATGAATTGGTTGTGGCTGGTCATCCACCATTGAGGTGTTAGCCAACTTGCAGTTTCTTTGTATTGGTCTCTGAAAGCAGAAGGAACATCCCCCGTACCAAAGCCCACAACAGGGTGCTTTTTAATTAGAACTAAGCCATTTTTCCAAAACTCAAGTTTCATCATTAATGAATGGCCTGATGCATTGGTCCCACCGCGCTTTTGAAAGTCGAGCTCATACAAGAGTTGATAGAATCGCATGCGGATGCCCAGCAAACCAGTATAGTTCACATTGGCAGTGCCATTTTCGATATACCGAACATCTTTTTCGCTTAATGCCAAAACGCCTTGTTGGTCTTTCGTAAGTCCTTTTGAATTGAGGTATCTTACCAAGGTTGTAAAAACGGGATGTCCTTTTCCATCGGTGCTATCGACCGACAATTTGCTTCTACTTCCCCATGCACTGCGCACCTCATCTTTGCAGAGAAAAGCATCAACGTAATGCCCATTTTCAATCATCCCAAATGAATGCTCATAAGGGTTGTTTAAAGCAGTAAACTTGGGCAAAGGTTTACTGTAGATTTCGTTTGGTGTAAAATAGTTCTGCCACGCTTTTCCCGCAAAAAAAATACTCATCCCGAGAACTATAACAGGCAAGCTATAGATGGCTAAAGTTGCGGGCAAACTAAAACGTTTTCTAATTTCTATCAGTAGCCAAATGCCTCCAACTACAAAAAGAATGATAATGCCATTGAGCGATTGCAGGATGAATAGAAACGATAACAAGGTTAAGCCCATGATCGAATGAAAGAGCTTTTCGTATGGTAGAAATTTAAATGGCTTTTTGATTAGCATCCATAAAATGAGAAGGATAGCAAATGCAATAAGCAGAGAAAATCTAATATGAGAAATAAACAGCGAGATATTTCTGATGTCTGTAAGTTCACCGTTCATCCAGCGTGGTAGCCCAATTGAAGCACAAGTGATCACTGCAAGAAAAACACTCAGTACAAAAAGCCTGATCAGCAATTTATACCATGAAGGTTGCAGTGGTTTGATGCTTCCTAAAACGAACGGAAAGATGAGAAAGGGAAGGTTCAAACGCATCAATTTCAATGCTTCGTTGAGGTCGTTCGACCACAAAAGTGGAGGCAACAACATCAAAAAGATTGAACACAAAGCGATGGCACTTTTGTTCGACTTGAACCTTTGCCACTTCTCTCCGAAGTTTCCTTCAAGAATCCAATTGCCACCAACAAAAAACTGCGACAGGCTCATCAATAGCATCGAAAACGGCAAACCAGCAATCATCAGGAGTAAGCCTGTGAAATGCAAATATGGATGCAAAAATCTGAGCGGTTTTGGAAGCATCAGCCGATAGGAAACGGTTTTGGTCGCCGGAGATTAACGCGGCGAAGTTACCATTTCGTATAGGAACTTAATCCAAGAATCGTCGTCGTTCAAGCTTGGAATTAAATGCACTTTTTCGCCGCCGTGTTCCTCGAAAAGTTCTTGGTATTCAGCTCCAACTTCATGGATGGTCTCGAGGCAATCGGCAACAAATGCCATTGAAAATACGAGCACATTTTTCTTGCCCGACTCTGCTAAGTTGATCAACGTTTTGTCGGTGTAGGGCGTTAACCAAGGATCTTTCCCCAATCTTGACTGGAAGGTAATAACTGCTTTTTCTTTTGGAATTTGAAGGGCTTCGATCACTGCATTTGCCGAAGTAAAACATTGGGCACGATAGCACACATGGTTATCGGGATGAATTACAGGGCAATCCGTTGGGCCTTTCTGACAAGTTCCAGCGCATCCAGAAGTTCGAATATGACGCCATGGCACTCCGTGGAATGTGAACATGACCGTGTCGTAATTTTCGATCTGCATCTGTCGTCCCTTTTCAATCCACAGGTTTAAAAAGCCAGGATCATTGTAATAGGAACCAATCACCTTTAACTCTGGAATAAATTGCCATGAGGTGATTTCTTTCAAGGCGTATTCGGTTGCTGAGCCAGTAGACGAGGAGGCGAACTGAGGAAAAAGAGGCAGCAGGACTATTTTATCCACTTTGGCAGCCTTGAATTTTCGAACGGCTTCTTTCATAGATGGCTTTCTGTAGCGCATCCCCAATTCAACATGGTAATCGTCCCCAAGCAATTGTTGAAGTTTACTAGCCAACGATTTTCCATAAATCAATAATGGAGATCCTTCTTCAGTCCAGATTTCCTTGTAAAGCTTAGCCGATTTTGGAGCTCTGAAATTGGCGATAATTCCATTTACTAGGATCTGCCTCAAAACATAAGGAACGTCAATTACGCGTGGATCCATTAGAAATTCACGGAGGTATTTGCGAACGTCTTTTGTGGCAGGGCTATCGGGAGTTCCAAGTTGCATAACAAGGACTCCTGTTCTAGTTTTTTTCATCAATTCAGTAAACAACAACAAACAAAGAAGGTTGCAAAAATAGGAATTCGAGCCAATCGTAAGGCTTCTGAAAATAGGTATTGACTCCCATTTTTAACGAGTAAATAGGGGTTAACTTTGGGCTTTTATGAAAGTCAACCCTGATTTGCTAGTATTGGAAGGAATAAACCAAGGTCTTGAGTATCCGAAGATTTTCTCGGGAATTGGCACCTACCGTTACAATTTGGTGAGTCATATTGGTGAGTGGTCGAGTGACATTTTTAAAATATTAGGCAGAGATCCTTTGTTAGGATCCATCAATTTGGCAGATCCTAATCGGTATTTGGATGAAAAGCAACGCATGTTCCTCGTTGAACATAGTTTGCTTTGTATTCAAACAGTCACTGTTAAGCAGGGTATTTTGAAATTCATCGACGAAAAAGACCAAGTGCACAAAGTGCTGATGAAATTTGTGCCGGAGGCAGATCATTTAGGTGTCTATAATTCTATTTCAGGCACCATGCAGGATTTGTCTGATTTGCACGAAACAGAAGAGATTATCCCCGAAAAAAATGAGTCATATCTCAGTTTAATTAATCATTTGGATGAGGTTGTTTTTTCATTAGACATTCAAGGGCAGGGTGTATTTATTAATCCAGCCTGGGAAAAGTTAACAAATCGTTCGTTTGCTGGATTTATTCGGGAGCCATTTATCTCGTTTATTTATGAGGAAGATCTTGAATTGTTTCAAAGTCATTTTTTAGACTTGATCAATTCAAGGACACAAACTGTACGACAAGAACTTCGGATTTTAAAGCAAGATGGCGATCATTTATGGGTAGAATTGCATGCAAGAAATACGACCAATCAATCTGGTTTTACAGCAATTTCGGGCACGTTGATGAATATCGATCAGCGCAAGGCTGCAGAAAAAATTGTGTTCAATCAACAATTGGCCATAGAAAATGCCCAAGAAGGGATTGCTGTATTAGATAAAAACGGAAAATACCTTTATCTAAACCGTCAGCATGTGGAGCTTTTCGGGTATTCTTCTGAATCGGAGCTATTAGGTAAAACTTGGCATGTACTGTATGAAGAAGATGAAATAGAACGAATCAATAAAAGTGTTTTTCCGCAATTGCTTGCAACAGGAGTGCTTCGATTTGAAAGCCGAGGTGTTAAAAAAGATGGATCGGCACTTTACCAAAGTGTTTGCTTAACCGCACTGCCTGATGGAGGTTTGATTTGTATTGCAGATAACATCACCGAGCAAAAGAAAAATGAAGAGGAGTTGAAAGAAATGGCTTTGGTGGCAAGCCGAACAAATCTGATTGTAATAATTTCTGATGCAACTGGAGTAATCACTTGGGTTAATGATTCATTCACTCAAAAAACAGGATATACACTTGCCGAAATTGTTGGTCAGAAAACACATGTTCTTTTGTCTGGTTCAGAAACGGATCAAAGTACTGTCGACTCGATTTACGAACATCTAAGAGAAGGGAAAGATTATCAAGGCGAAATCTTGAGTTACGATAAATTCAAAAATCCCATATGGTTTCATATCGACGTAGCTCCAGTTCGCAATGAAAAAGGTGAACTGGTAAAGTTTATTGCGGTAGAGAGCGACATTACCCTTAAAAAAGAGGCTGAGGCCAATATTTTAGCTGCATTTAACAAAGAGAGAGAGTTGAGTGAATTAAAAACGCAGTTCATCAGAATGGCGTCGCATGAATTCAGAACGCCAATGGCCTCAATTCAAACCAGTATGGATGTTTTGAAGCATTATGTTTCAAGTGAAAAAGTACAAAGAGTAGAATTGCTCAGTGTATTTGAAAGACACCATGGTAGAATTGCCCATGAAATCGTTCGGATGGCGGAGATTATGAATAATGTGCTGTTGATGGGCCGTTTGGATGCAGGGAAGATGGTTTTTAATCCAGTTTTAACCGATCTTAACGAATTCTTTCGGAATTTAATTGATGAGGAATCGCTTTGGCGAGATGGAACAACTATCCATTTTCACGTGGAAGGCCCATCAATTCCAATGATGATAGACAGAAGCTTTATGACGCATATCTTTAAAAATCTTCTTTCAAATGCATTTAAGTATGGAGCAAAAAAAGAAGAACCAAAGGTTGAACTGAAGTTTGAAAACAAACACTTTAAATTAACCGTTTCCGATCGCGGTATAGGGATCCCACCTTCCGAACTCAGCAATCTATTTCAATCCTTTTATCGGGCATCAAATGCAGAGAACTTTCAAGGTACTGGGTTGGGTTTAGTTATCATAAAACATTTAACTGAGATGCACTTTGGAACCGTTTCGGCAGAGAGCACGTTAAACGTAGGTTCGAAATTTATAATTCTAATTCCACAGCAATAAATGCAGAATAGCAAAAGAAAAATTCTTCTTATCGAAGATGAACAGCAACTAAAGGAGAACATTTCTGAGCTGTTAGAAATTAACGGATACGACGTACTTCCGGTTGATGCCGGAGATAAGGCCATGCAATTTGTGGGTATTTACAAGCCAGATTTGATTCTTTGCGATATCAAAATGCCTCGGTACGATGGATATTGGGTTTTAACAGAAACCAGAAAGCTCAATCCAACAGGAAAGGTTCCATTTATTTTTATCTCAGCTAAAGTTGATAGGGCAGATGTAAGAACGGGAATGGATTTAGGTGCGGATGATTACCTTACCAAGCCGTTTAGTGCAGAGGAATTGCTTAGCGCAGTAAACGCGCGTTTGAGCAGAGCTGCTGATCAAGAAACTACTGTATGGAGTGATGGCGAATTAACACAAAAAGCAAAGTCCGACGATTTGAACGTGTTAACTCCAACTGAAAAAAGGATCATTTTCCAAATTGCTCAGAATTCTACATCTGCTGAGATTTCGAAAAGATTCTTTATCAGTCTCAAAACAGTAGAAAATCATAGGTCAAACATCACCAATAAGTTAGGTCTGAAAGGCCATTTGTCGCTATTACGCTATTGCCTGAACAATAAAAAGTTGATTCTTGTTCAAAATTGGGATTAACTCGGGAACTATAAACAATCTAATCCGTTTGTAAAATTCTAGCCCTTTTTTAAGGTTTTCCGAATTTGTCTCTATGATTGAACCATCGAACCATTCTTTTGTAAAGGAGAGCATAGCCGAATTGAAGAAATGGTCTTTCCTAGAGGCTGTTTGTCAAGGTTCAGAAACTGGCATGATATTAATCGACAATTCATTAAACGTGCTTTTCTCTAATGAAAAGGCTGTTTTTTTCGGCGATCAATATCTAAATCAAGATTTTAAATCAGGCACTTCCTTAGCAAAACTACCCTCAAATGGCAGGGCAACTGTGCAATTCGAAAAGAGCTTGCAACAGTGTATAAACTTTTGTGAAACCTCAGAATTCGAAGTGGATATTCATTACACTTCAGATACATTGATTTGGCTTGGCGTAAAGATAAAGCCTATCATTTTTGATGTTGGTATTGCTTCGGGTATTTCAATTGAAATTAATGAGTTAACCGCTCGTCGATCAATAGAATTGGAGTTAAAAAGAACAAGAAGTTTTTACGAAACAGTTCTAAATAATATTCCAGCCGACATTGCGGTTTTTGATCTTGATCATAATTATTTGTTTGTGAATTTGTCGGCGATTTCAAATGATGAATTACGCAATTGGCTCATCGGAAAAAATGATTTTGATTATTTTGAGCGAAAAGGCTCGGGAATAGAAATTGC
>CAMCXT010000079.1 GCA_945883545.1 Chitinophaga pinensis
TCTCCACGCGATATCATTTTCAACAATGGCTTGTTGCAGAACATTCTTGGTGGAAAGCACTTCATTTATGTTTTCAATCACACGAACAATGGTGTAAACGATATGCCTCGTTATGATGAAGGAAACTTTATGAAAACGCAATTGGAAGCGGCTACATCGGCGGGTAAGCGTCGTGTATTCCAAGATTGTATTTGGGTTGGTATTCCGCTTGGCGTTGCTACACAAGATTTGTTAGCTACAGACTTGAGCATCAAATTGCGTGTTGGCAGACCTTATGAAGCGGATTACAATGCTTCTGAATCTGCAGCTGCACCAACTAACAACAACAATCCAGTTTACCGTTTCAATACAGCTGAAATTTTCACAAGAAAGCAAAGTGCAACAGCTGCTGAAAGCGCGCTTGATTTAATCAACGTAGTTCCAAATCCTTACTACGCTTATTCAGGCTATGAAATTGGTCAGCTAGACAACCGTGTTAAAATCACGAACCTACCACAAGATTGTAAGATTACCATTTACACTTCTAACGGTACTTTGGTGAGAACTTACGACAAAGGAGATCCAAAAACATCACTTGATTGGGATTTGAAAAATCAATCAGGAATTACAATCTCTAGTGGAATCTACATCATCCATGTAAATGTGCCAGGTGTAGGAGAGAAAGTGGTGAAATGGTTCGGCGTTCTTCGTCCAATCGATCTTGATACTTTCTGATGTTTAACAGGTTTAACACTCAAGGAAACATGAATAACCTATATAAATCCCTGCTTTGCCTATCTGCCGGTGTATTGATTTCATCAGCAAGCTTGTTTGCAGGTAATGAAGACAGAATTGGGCAGTCTGGCGCAAATGATCTTTTGATCAATCCATTTGCAAGAAGCTCAGGTTGGGCTGGTGCAAATACTTCGATGGCTAAAGGTCTTGAGGCTCAGTTCCTCAATGTTGCTGGAACAGCCTTCACCAAGAAAACCGAAGTAATGTTTGCTTACACCAACTGGTTAAGTGGAACTGGAATCAATATCAACGCTTTTGGGATTACTCAAGCAGTTGGTAAAGAGAAAACTGGAACCATCGGTTTGAGCGTAATGTCGATGAACTTCGGCGATATCGATATCACTACAGTTGATATTCCTGAAGGTGGAATTGGAAAATTCTCCCCAAACTTTACCAACATTGGTCTATCGTACGCTAAAGAATTTTCGAATTCTATTTATGGTGGTATTACCCTTCGCACAATTACCCAATCGATTTCCGATTTAAGAGGTGCTGGCGTATGCTTCGATGCAGGTGTACAATACATCACAGGTAAAAAGGAGAATATCCGTTTCGGTATTTCACTTCGCAATGTTGGACCAAGAATGCGCTTTGGCGGTGATGGTTTGTCGTTCCGTGGAACAGTTCCTGCAACTGGAGCAAACATCACTGTTCAACAAAGAAATGATCCATTTGAACTACCTTCATTGTTGAATATCGGTGGTGCTTATATTTTTAAGTTGGCTGAAAAACATGAACTCACTGCTGCATTGAACTTTACTTCTAACTCATTCTCTCGCGACCAGTTTAACTTTGGTTTGGAATACTCTTTCAACAAAATGTTTATGGTTCGTGGCGGTTATACCCAAGAAGTTGTTTCAAGCACAACAGGAGCACTCGAAAATGCTGGAATTACACGCTCAACTGCACTAACTGGTGCTGCAGCTGGATTCACTTTCGAAACTCCACTGAGCAAATCATCAAAATCAACGGTTTCAATCGACTACTCTTACAGAGCTACCAACCCATTCAGTGGTGTTCATACCATTGGTGCAAGGATTAATCTCTGATAAAATTAGGCTTGTAATTTACAGACAGCTTTCTTAATTTAGCTGTCACTAACGGAAAGACACTTCACGACGAAGTGTCTTTCCGTTTTATTGTCTAATACGATCAAACAAAATATTATGTCAAATATCGCTTACCTGACCGAAGAAGGAATGAAGAAGCTTCATCAGGAACTAGATCACTTAAGAAGTGTTGAGAGGCCGTCTATTTCTATGCAAATTGCAGAAGCTCGAGACAAAGGAGACTTGTCGGAGAATGCCGAATATGATGCCGCAAAAGAAGCGCAGGGCTTGCTCGAGATGAAGATTGCCAAAATGGAAGATCTTGTTGCTAATGCTCGTTTAATTGATGAATCTAAACTGGATAATTCAAAGGTGTTGATTTTATCCAAAGTGCGTATCCGCAATACTGTGAACAATTCAGAAATGTCGTACACCTTGGTTGCTGAAAACGAAGCAGATCTTCGTGCAGGTAAAATCTCTATCAGTTCACCAATTGCGAAAGCATTGCTTGGTAAAAAAGTAGGTGATAAGGTTGAAGCACAAGTACCGAACGGAAAAGTGAATCTCGAAATTCTTGATATCACCCGCTAAGATGGCCAGTATTTTCACCCGCATCATCGCTGGAGAAATTCCTAGTTATAAAGTTGCCGAGAGTGCTCATTTCTATGCCTTTTTGGATGTTTTTCCATTGGCAGAAGGACACACACTGGTGGTTCCAAAAGTGGAGGTCGACAATATCTTTGATCTCGATCCGGAGCTTTACAAGCAGCTTTTTTCTTTCGCTCAAACAATTGCACAAGCCATTCAACAAGCAATTCCTTGCCGCAAAGTAGGATTGTCGGTAGTTGGTTTAGAAGTTCCACATGCACATATTCACTTGATTCCTATCAATCAAATAAGTGACATGAATTTTAGTCGTGAGAAGAGCAAAGCAGATGATGCAGCGCTTGTTGCGACACGCGACAAAATTGTTGCCTTTTTATAATTGATCAACCTTTTATTCTGTCGGGATGTTGAGCTACGAATGCTCCCCATCCCGACACTTTTTTGGTACTCTTTACCGGCATTGAAGGTTTGTCGCCATTATTTTTCTGAAAGTAGTGACAAAGCGCAGCAGCTAAACCATCGGTAGCATCCATTTTAGCAGGCATTTCATCATCCGGTATTTTTAAAATACGCTGCAACATCAAGGCAACTTGCTCTTTCGATGCAGCACCTTTGCCAGTTATACTTTGCTTGATTTTTCTAGGAGAATACTCAGATACAGACAAATTTCGATTCAATGCAGCCGCCAATGCAACGCCTTGGGCACGTCCTAATTTTAGCATCGACTGCACATTCTTCCCAAAGAATGGAGCTTCTGCAGCTACTTCATCAGGCTTCCATTTAGTAATCAGTTCGTCGGTAAATCTGAAAATCATGAGCAGTTTTACTGAATGATCATCGATTTTTTCCATTCGCAATACGCCCATTTCCAAGAGTTTCACTTGACTGCCTTGCACTGAAATCAAGCCGAAGCCCATGATGTTTGTGCCCGGATCTATTCCCAAAATGATTCTGTCGGTCTGCATTTGGTGCTAAAGGTAAACACGAAAAGCCTAATTTTCGGGCGATGTCTGTCAATCTTCTTCCAATTCTGCTTTCGTGCTCGGGCTTTGCACTCGTGGTGGTTGGTTTTATAAGGCTCTTCAAAGCAAGTCATCCACAGATTCACAATGCCGAGCCTGTTAGTGTATTGCTGCCTTTTCGAAATGAAGAGTTACATCAAACCCTGATGCTAGAAAGATTGGCTCAAACTGAACTCTATCCAAACGACCGATGGATATTTATCGACGACCATTCTCGAACTCCATGGGAACCCGAATTGCCCCATTTTGCAGAAATGCATTCTTTGAATGACCAGGTTGGATCGAAAAAACGCGCACTGCAGTTTGCTATTCAACGAACCGAAAGCCCAATCATTTGCACCACCGATGCAGATTGCAGTAATGAATCGAACTGGATTTTATCCATGCGACAGGCTTGCACTTCAACAACCAATCTGGTGATCGGTCCCGTGCTGATGAAGCCAGGAAGTACGTTTGTTTCTCAATTCTCTTCCATGGAAAGCCTTGCCTTGCTAACTGTAACGCTCGGTTCTACAGGATTGAAAATTCCTTTGATGTGCAGTGGCGCAAACCTGCTTTTTCGGAAATCAGCTTGGCAGGAAGTGGGTGGTTATTCTGAGCACATTGCTCAACAGTCGGGTGATGATGTTTTGCTCATGCAGGCCATTTGGCTTAAGAATCCCAAGAGTGTAAAAGCGCAATTTCATCCGGATGCTTTGGTTTATACCGAAGCACCACAATCTTGGCGAGAATTTCTACTTCAACGTAAGCGTTGGGCCTCAAAAGCAGCTCATATCATGCATTACAAGAAATTGATTCTTTCTTTTTTGATGATTCTTTGGACGGTTTCACCTTGGTTTTTGTGGGCATTGTCCTTGCCAACATTCATCATCTTGATGCTCTCCGAATTCATATGGATTGTTTGGCTGACGCGCTTTTTCAAAATGCCAATAAATATCCCTATGTGGTACTTATTTAGGTTGTTATATCCTATTTTATTTGTGGTTTTGCCTTTTGTCCCTCCGGGGAAATGGAAGCCTGCTTCACCAACATTGTAGTCAATACGTATCTTTATTCCCGAAATCCAATCATCCATGGAAACTTTGCACAAATCAACCACAGAAGCTTCTCTAACTGCTGTTCCAACTGAAATTCTGAATTATATCGGTGGTGGTTTGAAGCCTGCACAAACAGGAAAGTGGATTTCGAATTTCCATCCGGCATCGGGCAGGATTTATGGTCAGATTGCTGAAAGTGGATCTGAGGATGTACAATCGGCTTACGATGCAGCATCGGCAGCTTTTCCTGCATGGTCGAATAGTACGGCAAAATATCGTTCTGATTTGATGCTTCGTTTGGCTGATTTGATGGAAAGGGATCTTGAAGTGTTGGCATTTATCGAATCTTACGACAATGGGAAGCCGCTATCGGTAGCTAGAACGGTGGATATCCCACGCGCCATTTCGAATATCCGCTTCTTTGCTACGGCAATCCTTCATGGATCTACGGAAGCGCACGATATGGATGGAATTGCATTGAATTACACCTTGCGTCAACCCATCGGTGTAGTGGCTTGCATTTCTCCATGGAATCTTCCACTGTATTTGTTTACTTGGAAAATTGCACCAGCATTGGCTGCTGGAAATACCGTTTTGGCTAAACCATCCGAAATTACACCAGCTTCAGCTTTTCATTTTTCAAAACTCTGCATCGAAGCAGGTTTTCCAGCAGGTGTGCTGAATGTGCTGCATGGAACAGGTCCATCAATTGGAGCGCCTTTGGTTAGTCATCCTGGGATCAAGGCAGTTTCATTTACTGGAGGAACACAAACTGGAGCCACTATCGCCTCGATTGCTGCACCTCAGTTCAAGAAGTTGTCGCTAGAGTTAGGCGGGAAAAATGCAACTCTTGTGTTTGCAGATTGTGCATTTGAAGAAACAGTTTCAGAAACTGCTCGTGCGGCATTTTCTAACCAAGGCCAAATTTGTTTGTGTGGATCAAGAATTCTCGTTCAGCGAAGTATTTATGATCGATTTAAAGAGGCATTTGTAGCCAAAGTTAAATTGCTCAAGGTGGGAGATCCACAGGATGCGCAATCGAATATCGGTGCAATTGTTTCGGAACCACATCTTTTGAAAGTGCTTTCATATGTGGAATTGGCGAAATCGGAAGGTGGAAAGCTGTTGTGTGGAGGAAACCGAATTCAAGTAGAAGGTTTAGAAAATGGTTATTACATGGAACCTGCCGTTTTTGAGGGGCTGGATCCATATTGCCGCACGAACCAAGAGGAGATTTTCGGTCCTGTGGTTACGTTGATTCCATTCGATACTGAAGAAGAAGCTTTGCAATTTGCGAACTGCACACCTTATGGTTTAGCATCCTCTGTTTGGACAAGCAATCTTGGAACTTCTCAGCGTGTTGCTGCAAAACTTCAAACTGGAATTGTGTGGATTAATTGCTGGATGTTGCGCGATCTTCGTACGCCTTTTGGTGGTGTGAAGCAAAGTGGAGTAGGGCGTGAAGGTGGTTGGGAAGCCTTACGGTTTTTCACCGAAGCTAAGAATGTGTGCATCAAGCACTAGTTAGGATATTCTGCCCCAATTCATCTGTTTGCTTTGAAGAATCATCAGCTTTTCTTTGATGCAATGATTTTCTTCCAATTCAAGGTTGGGGTCACGGTCGAGCAATGCCATCGCTTGTTCTCGGCACCATGCAATTAAGGAGGCATCACGACTTAAATCGGCGAGTTTCAGGTCTAAAGTTCCACTTTGTTGTGTGCCTTGCAAGTCGCCTGGGCCGCGTAAACGAAGATCCACTTCGGCAATTTTAAATCCATCGTTGGTTTCGGTCATGGTTTTTAACCGAATGCGTGCATCAGAACTCAATTTAACACCAGTAATCATCATGCAATACGATTGGTCGGCGCCTCGTCCTACACGGCCGCGAAGCTGATGAAGCTGCGACAATCCAAACCGTTCGGCACTTTCAATCACCATCACCGACGCGTTGGGAACATTAACACCCACTTCGATTACCGTTGTAGCGACCATGATTTGGGTTTCACGTTTTGCAAAGCGTTGCATTTCGAATTCTTTGTCGGCTGGCTTCAACCGCCCATGCACAATACTGAGGTGGTATTTCGGCGCTGGAAACCATGTCACCAAATGCTCATAGCCTTCGAATAGATTGCGATAATCCATTTGCTCGCTTTCTTCGATGAGCGGATAAACAAAATATACTTGTCGTCCGAGTGCAATTTCCTTTTTCAGAAATTCCAAAACCACTGGTCGTTCACTTTCATAACGGTGCATGGTTTTGATGGGCTTCCGACCTGGCGGTAATTCGTCGATGATTGATACATCCAAATCGCCGTATAAAGTCATGGCGAGGGTTCTTGGGATTGGCGTAGCACTCATGATGAGCACATGAGGAGGCAGATGATTTTTCGCCCAAAGTTTTGCACGTTGAGCCACACCAAAACGATGTTGTTCATCGATTACGACAAATCCTAGATTATGAAACTTTACTTTGTCTTCGAGCAGGGCATGTGTTCCCACCAAAATATGCAAAGTGCCTTCTTCTAGTTCTTGATGAATTTCTCGACGTTCTTTTGTTTTCGACGATCCAGTGAGCAAACGAATATTTACTCCAATGGCGCGTGCAAGCTCTCCAAGCGACAGGTAATGTTGTTGCGCAAGAATTTCAGTTGGAGCCATTAAACAGGCTTGAAATCCATTGTCGAGCGCCATTAGCATACTCATAAATGCAACGATCGTTTTGCCGCTCCCAACGTCGCCTTGCACCAGTCGATTCATTTGAATCGGTCGTGCCACATCTGCCCGAACCTCTTTTATTACCCGTTTCTGTGCTTGGGTAAGCTGGAAAGGCATGTGGTGGTTGTAAAAAGTGTTGAAGTAATTGCCAATGGATTCGAAAGCAAAACCTTTGATTTGTCTTTTGTTGACGAGGTTCTGTCGGATGAGTCGAATTTGGAGGAAGAACAATTCCTCAAATTTTAATCGTTGCTCTGCTTTTTTAAGTTGATCGGGGTTTGAGGGTTGATGGATCCAGCGGAATGCGTCCTCTAAACCAATCAGATTGAGCTCATTTCGCATCGACAGTGGAACCGATTCGACCAATCGGCCTTCCACAAAACGCAAGATATTCTGGATCATGGCCGATAAGCCCTTGCTTTCCAGAAACGCGCGTTTCATGGCTTCTGAGCTGGAATACACCGGTTGGAGTTTCGAAGCCTGAGCAGCTTTTTCGGCGGCGTATGGTTCTATGTCGGGGTGTGGAATATTCCAAGTACCATGAAAATTTGTTGGTTTACCGAACACCAGAAAGTCCATCCCTGGGCGCAATTTATCTTGCACATACTTGATTCCCTGAAACCAAACCAACTCAACAATTCCAGATGAATCTCTCAGAATAGCACTGAGGCGTTGTTTTTTCTGTTCCTTCCCAACGAGCTTAATTTGTTCTAGTTTTCCAACCAGTTGAATGTATGGGAGTTCTTCGTTTATCTCTCGGATGGTGTAAACTTTTGTGCGGTCGATATACCGAAATGGATACCAAGTGAGGAGGTCTCCAACCGTTTCGATTCCACAGTCTTTCCGAAGCAAAGCTGCTTTTTTCGGAATTACGCCAGGAACTACATGTAAAGGTGTTTCGAGGATTTGCACGGGATA
>CAMCXT010000080.1 GCA_945883545.1 Chitinophaga pinensis
ATTGTTATTGTGCGAACAAGATGGCACAGAATATCAGAGAGTTTTAAAAGCTGTTCATCCTGCTCCTGAAGGCGCTGCGCTCAATACACGCGTTGAACATTTAAACACATTGGGCATTTCAACTCACTTAAACGAAATTCTACCCGATGATGTGCAATTGTCGCCCGGTGTTGAAAGCAACCAATGGCTTGAGAGGATTCTAGGCAGAACTTCAGTTTTTATCAAACCCGAAAAAGGTGCTGAAAAAGACATCCGTAAACGACTCGAAAAATCGAATATCGCATTTGAAATGGGCGAACAAGGTGAGTTCAAACTTCGCCAGGGCATTCAGTTAGAATCGATTCTAGAACCTAAATCTTACCGTGTGCAAGATTGGGCTTCTCAACAAATTGCCCAATTCCTACCAACAGAAGCTCCTGCATTGATTTGGGATGTATGCGCTGGTGCTGGTGGAAAATCGTTGATCCTCAGTGAACAATTCCCGAAAGCCCATTTATTGGTTTCGGATGTAAGGCCTTCGATTTTAAAAAATCTTGAAGAACGCTTCAAGCTCCACCGCCGGAATCTGCCGCAGATGATGGAAATTGATCTCACGCAGTTACCAGCTGATATCGATCCTCTGGAAGGGAAAAAGGCCAACCTGATCGTTTGTGATGTTCCTTGTTCTGGTTCAGGAACTTGGGGAAGAACTCCCGAACAAGCTTGGTTCTTTGATCCAGAATCTTTGAAGGATTTTCAGGAAAAACAACAAAAAATCACCTTGCGTGCTGCCGATTTTTTAGCCGCCGACGGCACCTTGATCTACATCACATGCTCTATTTTTTCGGCCGAAAACGAAGACAACACCAAAAAGATTTGTGAAACTGGTGGGTTTAAAGTGATGCAACAAACCACCATCAACGGCTTCGAAAATCAAGCTGATAGCCTTTTTGTATCGGTATTAAAACGAGGTTAATTTATGAGAAATAGCTTTTGTCTGTTTTTATTCTGTGCATTTTTCAGTTCGCTGATTGCGCAAAACAATTGCACCGATTTAAAGCAATTCACCTCGATTGATTCGCTCTACAAAGCATCCAATGTAGAAGGCACCCTGTTGATTTTCGATTCCGAACAGAAAATTAGGTATTGCTATAATTCTTCAAATTTCAACGTTCGCTACTCCCCTGCTTCAACCTTCAAGATTTTCAACACCTTGGTAGCGTTCGAAACAGGAATCATAAAAGATTCATCCACTTCTATTTCATGGGACAAGAAAATCCGAAAGCCTGATTATTGGAACCAAAATCTCAGTATCAAGCGTGCATTCCGCTATTCAGCCGTTTGGGCTTACCAGTATTTGGCCCGGCAAGCGGGATACAGCAGCATGTCGAAATGGTTGAAAACCTGCAATTACGGCAATGCAAACTGCGAAGGTGCAATTGATCAATTTTGGCTGAACGACTCCCTCCAAATCTCTGTGGAAGAACAACTGAACTTCCTGATTCAACTCAAAGAAAACAAACTTCCGTTTTCTGAACAGGCAATTCGACAAACCCGGGAGATCATGTTTGAAGAAACTACTTCACTTGGAAACCTCTATGCAAAAACAGGCTGGGCAGGCAACGATAAGCAAGACTTGGGTTGGTATATTGGTTGGATTGAAAACGAAAAGCAACTGTACTATTTCGTTCATTTGATTGCTAGCAACGATCTCAACAACTCTAAATTCGCTGGCGCTAGAAAGGAAATCTCTCTTTCTATTCTCGATAAATTGATTAGATAAATTCTAGAGTTTGTCTTCCAAGAAGGTAATTAGATCCTCCTTTACCAGATGATGCGTTAAAATGCCCAACTCATTTGCCGATTGAATATGTTGAATCGAATCGTCGATAAACAAGGTATTCTGAGGGTCGAGTCCTGCATCTTGCAACACATATTCAAAAATCCTTGGATCAGGCTTTCGCAAACCCACTTCATAAGAAAGGTAAAGTTGTTCGAAAAATGGCTCCAAGGATGGCAGTTGAAATTCATCCAACAAATAGCGGTTAAACGACTCAATATGAAGATCATTGGTATTTGACAGCAAATAGATCCGATGATTTTCTGCAGCCTTTTCCAATGTAAACAAACGCTGTTCTGGCAAATCCAGTAAAATCGAATTCCAGGCATCAACTATTTGATCATTTGTAACTTCAGGCTTTACAAATCCGCGAACAGCATCAATAAAGTCTTGCGATGAAATCTGACCAGTTTCGTAGTCATCTAGTAGATTGCTTTGAGCCGCTTGTGAAAAATGGGTTGAAAAATCCTCAATGCCCAGTTTCCTGAATGCTTTCACAGGCAACTGATAATCAATATTTAAAATTACACCACCTAAGTCAAAAATGATGGCATCTACGTGCTGACCTTCATGTATCATACTGCAAAGTAAACGTGAAGTTTATTCATTTTGCAAATCTAAGTTGAGCGACTATATTTGCGCCCCCCGGACATGTAGCTCAGGGGTTAGAGCATCGGACTCATAATCCGCGGGTCGCTGGTTCGATTCCAGCCTTGTCCACCAAAAGTCATTCGTATGAAACGGATGACTTTTTTTATGGCTCAAATTATCCATTAGATTTAAAAAACCTACCTGCATTATTTTCCAAATAAAATATTGAACAAGTAACGTTTAATGTTCATTAACGGTAGATGATTGTGCAAATTAAGTCCTACCGAAGATAAATCAGTAAGATAGCCAACTGAGGAAGCAAACCTGCAAAGAAGCCAGCGCTAACTTGAGCAGGCGTGTGGGCGTTGAGAATCAACCTAGATGATCCAATTATTCCTGCTATCAAAAATACCGCAGCCAACATCCAACGAATATCAATAGGCCAAGCGATTGAACAAAGCAATAAGGAGCCGCACAATCCACCAATGCCTGTCATGTGCATCGAAATTTTCCAATAACGGGTAACGACCATCGTGAAGAGAATCGAAAAAATGCCCGACAATAAAAACAGATAATACAAGGCCGGTAAATTCACTTTAGAAAGGAAATAATAATTTACCGAATGAAAAATAACAGCAAACAACAAAGGATAGCGTCGATCTTCTCTTCGGTCGAGCTCTACGGATTGAACAATTCCAAATTTCAGCATCAATAAAATACTAATGACTGGAAGCAAACAGGTAAAGAGGGCTACACAAATAATCACATACCATTTTAAAGCTTCAGGCATTAAGCGAAATGCATAAAACGGCAAAGTGAGAAATATGATGGAACCATATAAAGGCATCAACAAAGGTTGAAGTACCCATGAAAAGAAATTTGCAGCTATTCGCATCGTGCACAAATATAACGATGACCAAGTTCGAAACGCTGATAGCAGCGAATTTGATTAAATGATAATTAACACCGAAATGATCATCACGATCGTGAGTATTCCCGAACAATAAGCGATAATCTCATCGCTTTTGAATAACAAGGTGAATAAACTTAAAAACAATAATACTATCGGGAAAGCACAGTATCCTCTATATACAGGGGGTACAGCTTCGTGAAGAAAGGATCTTCCTGACTGTGAATGTTTACCTGAAATCTGGATTACATGTTTGAACATTTGCGTTTGACAAATTTCGACATGGGCGCCAACTTGTGCATCTTCGAACATCGATGGAGTAGCTTCAAAAACCTCATCCTGTGTAACAATATGAAGTTTAAACACCTCACCGCCAAATCGATCCGATTCCTTTTCAAATAAGCGTTTCTGAATTTTATCAGAAGTGCACGACGAAGGCAATACATAATCAATGAGCAAAACTGCCGAGAACAAAGCACAAAGTAAGGCAAGCGCCTTCATCGGTCGAAAGAACGGAAGTTCCGTTTGTTCATCGTCGTCGCGTTGTTTATACATAATGTTACAGCGAATTGATTTACAGCTGATAACGCAAAGCATTTTCCTCTTATTATCAAAGATAGGTAGAAACTCATTCAGTTATTCACCTATGAAATGAATTGAGTAGAGATGTCCGATATTACAATATCTTCATTAAATGCCTATTGAACTAAAGACCTATAGAAGTATTGATAGTCCTAAATTCGAATAATTCATCAAACCCATTTTTTTTCCTGTGAATTTTCACATGGTATCCCTTTTTTTTGCAAGGGTGTATTCCAAAATCAATCTCTCAACCAAATACCGAACGGTTCATCAGGAATCTACACCCTGCAAACCAACCAAGGCGATATCCAATTGAGCAAGAAAATTATCCGCAAGTAAAACAACCAAGTTCGTTGCAAGAAACTGTCGTCATTCCTCGGAGTGGCGGCAGTTTTTCTTTTTTGGGAGCGCCCCGCTGGGTCACGTGCTCGTCTATAGCCCCGGATTTAAATCCGGGGTTAAGAAAGAGGAACGCTGGCAAAAGCTATTTACCTCGCCCGTTCGCGCTAGCTTTTCGTTCTGAATAGAGTCCAAGTAATACGTAGATCTTCCCACCTCGGACTAAAGTCGCGAGGCTGCAGTTGTATTTCGAGCGTCATTCATAGTAAATCCTAAATCGCAAATCGTTCATCACACTTTTATACCTTTACGCTCCCAAATTCAGGTCATTCGCATGGAAACAACTGTTTACCAGCCTCAGCATAAAATCCGCATAGTTACTGCTGCTTCCCTCTTCGATGGGCACGATGCAGCAATAAACATCATGCGCCGAATCATCCAAAGCTCTGGCGCCGAAGTCATTCACCTTGGCCACGACCGTTCTGTTGAAGAAGTCGTGAATTGCGCCATCCAAGAAGATGCACAAGCCATCGCAATGACTTCCTACCAAGGCGGTCACGTGGAATACTTCAAGTACATGTACGATTTGCTTAATGAAAAAGGCGCTGGTCATATCCGCATTTTAGGCGGCGGTGGTGGTACCATTTTACCTTCAGAAATTGAAGAATTGCAACAATACGGAATTTCACGCCTCTACCATCCCGACGACGGACGAAGCATGGGCCTCCAAGGCATGATCAACGACCTCATGTCGCGGTGTGATTTCGATACAGTTTCACAACTCAACGGAGAAGTAAACCACTTGGCCGAAAAAGATTGGAAATCCATCGCACGCCTCATCAGCATGGCCGAAAACCATCCCGATGCAGTAGGTAGTTCATTCGATCACATCCACGAATTGGCGGCTCAAAGTAAATCACCAGTTTTGGGCATCACTGGAACAGGCGGATCAGGAAAAAGCTCATTGGTCGACGAATTGGTACGTCGTTTCCTCATCGATTTCCCAGAAAAACACATCGGCGTTATTTCTGTAGATCCTTCTAAACGTAAAACTGGCGGGGCATTGCTGGGCGATCGTATTCGTATGAATGCCATCCGCAATCCGCGTGTGTACATGCGCTCTTTGGCAACGCGTCAAAGCAATTTGGCACTCAGCAAGCACGTGAAAGAGGCAGTTGCAGTACTCAAGGCAGCAAACTACGATTTAATCATCCTTGAAACATCCGGAATCGGACAAAGCGACACCGAAATCCTCGACCACAGCGATGTGAGTTTGTACGTAATGACGCCAGAATACGGCGCCGCTACACAACTCGAGAAGATCGATATGCTCGATTTTGCCGACCTCATCGCCCTCAATAAATTCGATAAACGTGGGGCACTCGATGCCTTACGTGATGTGAAGAAACAATACCAACGAAACCACAATCTTTGGGAAACTCCACCCGAAGAAATGCCGGTTTTTGGAACCATCGCTTCTCAATTTAACGATCCAGGCATGAACAACCTGTATCGAAGCATCATGGATACCATTGTGGAACGCACAGGTGCCGACCTGAAATCGGGCTATGTGGTTACGCAAGAAATGAGCGAGAAGATTTATGTGATTCCACCAAATCGCACGCGTTACCTCAGCGAAATCACCGAAAACAATCGGAATTACAACAGCTGGGTTGAGAAGCAAGCTGAAGTTGCCGAGAAATTATATGCGATAAATAAAACGATGGAGGTTTTGAGGACCTCTCCTTTAAATACCTCTCCCCTAGCCCCTCTCCACGGGAGAGGGGAAGGTCAATTAGAGACATCCAACTCAAGTAAAGAAAACGAAAAATTAATGCAATCGGGATCCTCCCCCCTCTCCCGCGGAGAGGGGCCGGGGGAGAGGTCCGCGGATTCTGATATTTTAAAATTGCTTCAGGCAGAATTCGACAGAGTAAAACTCGAGCTCGATCCTAAAAATTGGTTGCTCATCGAACAATGGGAAGCCAAACGCCAAGGCTACAAGGATGAATTTTTCATCTTTAAAGTGCGCGACAAAGAACTCAAGATTGCCACGCATTCGGTGAGTCTTTCCCAAAGCCGGATTCCTAAAGTAGTTACACCTTCCTATAAAAACTGGGGTGGAATTTTACGTTGGTCGCTTACCGAAAATGTACCCGGCGAATTTCCATTTGCAGCAGGAATTTACCCGTTCAAACGCGAAGGAGAAGACCCCACACGGATGTTCGCTGGTGAAGGTGGACCAGAACGAACCAACCGTCGTTTCCATTACGTGAGCAAAGGCATGCCGGCTGCACGTTTGTCGACAGCATTCGATTCGGTAACGCTTTACGGGAATGATCCGGATCTTCGTCCGGATATTTATGGAAAAATTGGGAATTCAGGTGTGAGTATTTGCTGTCTCGATGATGCAAAAAAACTTTATTCCGGTTTCGATTTATGCGCACCAAGTACTTCGGTTTCGATGACCATCAACGGTCCGGCGCCGATGCTGTTAGGCTTTTTCATGAATGCTGCCATCGATCAGCAATGCGAAGTGTATATCCGTCAAAATGGTTTGCTCGATGAGGTAAATGCCAAGATCGATGCAATTTTTGCTGCCAAAGGGATGAAGCGTCCGGTGTATCAAGGCGAACTTCCAGAAGGCAACAACGGACTTGGTTTATTACTCCTCGGCGTTACAGGCGATCAGGTGCTTCCAGCCGATGTGTATGCTGGTATCAAAGCCAAAACGTTGAGCGTGGTTCGTGGAACTGTTCAAGCAGATATTTTGAAAGAAGACCAGGCGCAAAACACCTGTATTTTCAGTACCGAATTCGCGCTTCGTATGATGGGCGATATTCAGCAGTATTTCATCAGCGAGAAAATCCGCAATTTCTACAGCGTTTCCATTTCAGGTTACCACATTGCAGAAGCCGGTGCGAATCCAATCACGCAATTGGCGTTCACGCTTTCGAATGGTTTCACGTTCGTGGAGTATTACCTCAGTCGCGGAATGCACATCGATGATTTTGCGCCGAATTTGAGCTTCTTCTTCAGCAACGGAATCGATCCTGAATATGCGGTTATTGGTCGTGTTGCTCGTCGTATTTGGGCAAAAGCCATGAAGCTGAAATACGGAGGAAACGAACGCAGTCAGATGTTGAAATACCACATCCAAACCTCGGGTCGTTCACTTCACGCACAAGAAATCGATTTCAATGATATTCGTACAACGCTTCAAGCTTTGTATGCTATCTACGACAACTGTAACTCGCTGCACACCAATGCATACGATGAAGCGATTACAACTCCAACGGAAGAGTCGGTGCGTCGTGCCATGGCGATTCAGCTCATCATCAACAAAGAGCTTGGTCTAGCGAAAAACGAAAACCCAATTCAAGGTTCGTTCATCATTGAAGAATTAACCGATTTGGTGGAAGAAGCGATCTACACCGAATTCGATCGCATTACCGAACGCGGTGGCGTGTTGGGCGCGATGGAAACTATGTATCAGCGCAGTAAGATTCAGGAAGAGTCGATGTACTACGAAATGCAAAAGCATACCGGCGAATTCCCGATTATTGGAGTGAATACCTTCCTCAGTTCCAAAGGTTCTCCAACGGTATTGCCGAAGGAAGTCATTCGTGCATCAGAAGAAGAAAAGCAGTATCAAATCGATATGCTCAACGACCTTCACACCCGTAACGCTAGCCGCATCGACGAACTTTTACGCAAACTTCAAGAAGCAGCAGTGCTCAACAAAAACATCTTCGAACAATTGATGGAAGTGAGCAAATACGCATCACTCGGTCAAATTACCAGTTCGTTGTTTGAGGTGGGCGGACAGTACCG
>CAMCXT010000081.1 GCA_945883545.1 Chitinophaga pinensis
GATCCTGAACATGATGAGTTTACCCAAAGTCAAATTGCGAAATTCAAACGATTTTCGGAGGTAATTGAAAATGAAACCGGGAAGGAATTTTTGAGACATATCTTGAATTCGGGTGGTATTTCAAGGCATCCCAACGCATGTTTCGACATGGTGAGATTAGGCATCGGCATGTACGGCATCGGTGAATTTGACGAACAAGCCCAATTGCTTCCAGTTGGAAAATTGAGCACTACAATTAGTCAGATTAGAATGGTGAAATCTGGAGAGACCATCGGTTACAGTAGAAGGGCTCAAGTTACCCAAGACACTCGTGTTGCGACCATTCCAATTGGTTATGCTGACGGCTTTTCGCGTAAACTAGGACAAGGGAAATTCTCAGTCATGATTCACGGAAGTCTGGCGCCAACGATTGGAAGTATTTGCATGGATATGTGCATGATCGACATTACCGCTATCCCCGAAGCGCGGGAAGGTGATCAGGTGATAATTTTCCAAAGTGACTTAGAAATAAGGCAGATGGCAGATGCTGCTGAAACCATTCCATACGAAGTATTAACCAGCATTTCGCCGCGTGTGAAAAGGGTATACTTTCAAGAATAATTGAATTAAACAACAGATTCTTCAAACGTTCGTTTTGTTTAGCCTCCACTTGCCTTCGTTTCGTTAACTTTGGCCATCATTTGAACCCGTGTCGATACTTGTAAAGAACATCACCCGTTTGTACGGTGCTCAAAAAGCACTCGATAATATTTCCTTCGAAGTTCCGAAAGGGGAAATTTTAGGTTTTCTAGGGCCCAATGGAGCTGGGAAATCTACCATGATGAAAATCATCACCACATTCATCCCACCATCCGAAGGTGAGGTTAAAGTTTGTGGATATGATATCATTTCCGATAGCATGGAGGTTCGCAAGAAAGTTGGCTATCTGCCCGAACACAATCCGCTGTATTTGGATATGTACGTTCGTGAATACTTGGGCTTCATTGCTGGTCTTCACCACATGAAGCAAAAGGATAAACGAATCAAGGAAATGGTTGATCTAACAGGTTTGGGACAAGAGCAGCACAAAAAAATTGGAGCCCTTTCGAAAGGTTATCGCCAACGTGTTGGACTAGCCCAAGCATTGATACATAATCCAGAAGTTTTGATTCTTGATGAACCAACCTCAGGCTTAGATCCCAACCAATTGGTTGATATCCGAAACCTCATCAAAAATATTGGGAAAGAAAAAACTGTGATGTTTTCAACCCACATCATGCAAGAAGTTGAAGCTGTTTGCGATAGGGTAATCATCATCAACAAAGGAAAGATTGTTGCAGAAGGGCTTTCGGGCGAACTTGGTAGAGAGAAAAATTCAGGCTACAGTATTTCTGTTGAATTCGATAAAGACATTTCGCGTGGAGCACTCAGTCAAATTGAAGGTGTAAAACGTGTAGATAAAACTGGCGAAAACAGCTGGGAATTATTCACCGACAGTAAGGAAGATATTCGACCAGCAGTTTTCAGATTTGCAGTAAATCAGCAATTAACGGTATTGACCATTTCTAGAAATGAAAAAAATCTGGAAACGGTATTCCGCGATGTTACAAGGAAATCTTAATTTCATACAACATCGAATTGCTTTCTGTGCAATCCTACCAACGATTATTTGTAATATTGCTGCGCAAGGCTAATTTTGCAGCCGTTTCTAACTAAATCCATTTTTCAATGCCGTATTTGTTTACTTCCGAATCAGTTTCTGAGGGACATCCAGACAAAGTAGCAGATCAGATATCTGATGCGCTAATCGATCATTTTCTTGCAATCGACCCTTCGTCGAAGGTTGCTTGTGAAACTCTAGTAACAACTGGTCAGGTTGTTCTAGCAGGAGAAGTTAAATCTGAGGCATATCTTGATGTTCAAGAAATTGCACGCGAAGTGATTCGTAAAATCGGATACACCAAATCAGAATACATGTTCGAAGCGAATTCATGTGGGATTTTCTCTGCAATTCACGAACAAAGTGCTGATATCAATCAAGGTGTTGAGAAAAAAGATCCTTGGAAACAAGGTGCTGGCGACCAAGGTATGATGTTCGGTTATGCTTGCCGTGAAACCGACAATTACATGCCACTTCCATTGGAATTGTCGCATTTGTTGTTGCGTGAACTTGCAGACCTACGTCGCGAGAACAAGCAAATGAAATACCTCCGTCCTGATGCGAAAAGCCAGGTAACGATCGAATACAATGATAACAACGAGCCAATTCGTATCGATGCTATCGTTATTTCTACACAGCACGATGATTTCGATGCTGAGAAAAAAATGCTCGATCAAATTAAAAAGGATGTTATCAATATCCTGATTCCACGCGTGATGAAGAAATTACCTAAACGCGTTCAGGCATTGTTCAATAATAAGATTGTTTACCATATCAACCCAACCGGGAAATTTGTAATCGGTGGTCCACACGGTGATACAGGTCTTACAGGTCGTAAAATCATCGTAGATACTTATGGTGGAAAAGGAGCTCACGGCGGTGGGGCATTCTCTGGAAAAGATCCTTCAAAAGTTGACCGTTCAGCAGCCTATGCTACTCGTCACATTGCAAAGAACCTTGTGGCTGCTGGTGTAGCTGACGAAGTTCTAGTTCAGGTTGCTTATGCAATCGGTGTTGCAGAACCAGTTGGTTTGTATGTCAGCACTTATGGAACTTCTAAAGTTTCAATCAGTGATGGTGATGTAGCAAATGTTGTAGCTAAACTTGTTGATATGCGTCCTTATGCAATCGAACAACGTTTCAAACTACGTACTCCAATTTACAGCGAAACTGCTGCTTATGGTCACATGGGCCGCCAACCAGAGATAATAACCAAGACATTTAACAAAGGCAAAAAATCTGAAGTGAAAATTAAGGTAGAGCTTTTCCCTTGGGAGAAGCTTGATCTTGTTGAGGCTTTCAAAAAAGGTTTTGGCTTGAATGGCAAAGCAGCTGTTAAAACTGCAGAAACCACAAAAGCAGCAGAGCCAGTTAAAGCAGCGAAAAAAGCCGCAGATAAACCTGCAGCAAAAGCAAAAGCATCGGCAAAACCAGCTAAGAAAAAAGCTACTGCAAAAGCTTAATTTATTGATAATTCAAAGCCCTGACATATCTTGTTGGGGCTTTTTTTATGCGCATAATCAGCTATGGAATCAGGAAGAACAGGTCAACTCATCAACCATCCAATCTACGGAAAAGGCACCATCGTGAGAGTTGGAGCCACATTTTACACCATTCAATTTCCCAATCGTGGCAACCTCGACATCTCGATGAGAACAGAAGGGCTCGAGTTAATTGAAGACGCTTCCGCTGAAGAAATCAAGGAGGAAATGAATATGTCGATCGTTGAAGAAACTCTTCGTCGTGTTCTAACAGAATACAGCGATATTCAGCAATTGGTTCCGATGGGTGAAAAATGGCAAGGAGGAACATTAATCATTCAACCAGCCGATACGTCGCTGAAAAGCAAAGAAATTCCATTGGAAACTTTCTTTCACAAAATTGTAATGGTGCGAGATCGTCTCAGAGTACTGGAACAGCAAATCAATGCCAATCAGAAACTAGACGATTCAGAAAAGGTTGATCTTCAGCAATACATCACAAGAATTTATGGAAGCTTGACCACTTTCAACGTGATGTTCAAAGATCAAGCACATCATTTTGTAGGGGAGAAAAAGTCTTGATTACGTTTGAGAACTTGTTTGAAGGTTCTTTGTTCTCTTTATACATCTAACACTAAAAAATATGGAAAGCGGCGAAAGTCATGATCCATCTGCGTTTGAACAGCAAACTGGCAATCTACTCGAAGAAGTAGAACATATCTTTTCGTTTTCAGAACGAAGAGAAAAGGAAGTCATGCACCATTTCGGCAATGACGCGAGAATCGCCACAGGGAAAAATGCTCAATTCCAAATCGCTCAAGAAAATCAACTATTCAGCGAAAAGCAGCTTAAGAATACTTGTGTTAGATATCGCCTTCGCTTGTTAAATAGCAAGATTTATGGAGGTGAAGTTCCTTATGAAGTAGTGAGTGCAATTAAGAGCTATGAGCACCGTCATCCTGACAAAGAAATACAATTTCACATTCTCGCTCCATCGGCATTTTTCCTTCAAGAAGATGAGTACAAAAGCCCTCTTCTATTCGCTGCACATGGCAATGAATCGTTCGAAATGATTTGTCAATGGGGGAAGAGAAGACCCTTTTACAGTGAATTCCTTCGGTACCCTTTTAGAGACATCAGATGTTTAGTCATTAGTTCACTCATCACAGGATTCACGATCGCTGTAGTTGCAGGTCTGCTTGGGTTAGCCAATGGAGACACTTTTTTCAAGAGCATCCTTTACAAAGTACCATTGCTGGTTTTAACTTCTGGCGGTTTCTCTACTGGTGCACTCATTTATGGATTGGTAACCCAAACAGACTTCAGTAGTGATAACTGGAACAAGGAGTATTTCAACCGCAGTTCAAGGTAAATTTCCAACGAATAATTGCCCGGGAATTACTTTTGGCGGAACGAAATCATAATCGGCACTCCGTTAAAATCGAAGTGCTTCCGAATAGTGTTTTCCAAAAATCTTCGGTATGGCTCCTTGAAATACTGAGGCATATTGCAAAAGAAAATAAACACTGGATAATCAGCTTTCAACTGAGTAATGTATTTAACTTTCAGATACTTGCCTTTTGTAGATGGCGGTGGATTATCAAGAATAATCGGCAGCAGCAATTCATTCAGTTTCGAAGTTGGTACACGATTCTTTCGGTTATTTGAAACAGTTACAGCAGTTTCAATAGCCTTAAGCAATCGTTGTTTCTCGAGCACCGATGTAAAGATTACAGGCACATCCTTAAACGGAGCGATTTTTTCCAGAATAGCATCCTCGTAGTCCTTGGTGGTGTGTGTATCCTTTTCGATACTGTCCCATTTGTTTACAACAATTACAATTCCGCGGTGATTACGGATCGCCAACCAAAGAATGTTGACGTCTTGAGACTCCATTCCGTCTTTAGCATCGAGCATCAGGATAACAACATCGCACTTTTCAATGGCGCGCACGGTACGCATCACAGAGTAAAATTCAATATCGTCTTTTACTTTACCCTTCTTACGTAAACCTGCAGTGTCGACCAAGTAAAAGTCGTGGCCAAAAGCTCTGTAACGGGTATGGATCGTATCTCTGGTTGTTCCAGCGATGTTTGTAACGATGTTTCTTTCTTTGCCTAACAAGGCGTTAACAAATGAGGACTTCCCAACGTTTGGTCTTCCAACAACAGCAATTCTTGGAATATCTGGTTCTTCTTCAAGCACCTCTTCTTTAGGAATTTCTTCCACGATTGCATCTAACAATTCTCCTGTTCCTGAACCATTGATGGATGAAATGCAATACAACTCACCCAATCCTAAGCTGTAAAAAATAGATGCCTCGTTAATTCTTTGGTGGTTATCGACTTTGTTTACTACCAGCAATACTGGCTTTTTGCTTCGACGGGATATTTCTGCAACAGCATCATCAAGATCTGTGATGCCCATGGTTACATCAACAACAAACAATAAAATGTCCGACTCGTCGATTGCAATTTTTACTTGATTGCGAATTTCTTCTTCAAATTCATCATCAGATCCGAATGAATATCCGCCAGTATCGATAATGGTGAATTCTTTTCCGTTCCATTCGCCTTTTCCATAATGGCGATCGCGCGTAACGCCAGCCACTTCATCAACAATTGCATCACGTGTTTCCGTGATACGATTGAACAGCGTTGATTTCCCGACATTTGGCCGGCCAATGATTGCAACTATACTTCCCATGATTAATGCAAATATCCGAACCTTTTCAGTTGCTTCTCATTGTCGCGCCAATCTTTGCTGACTTTGACCTGAAGTTCGAGGTAAACTTTCTTCCCGAGGAACTTTTCCATATCGAGCCGTGCTTCGGTTGAGACCTTCTTGATTGAAGCTCCCATGTGACCGATAATGATACCTTTTTGAGATTCTCGCATCACATAAATCGTTGCTCTGATTTTGTTGATTTGAGATTCTTCAAGGAAGTCTTCCACGATAACTTCCACTGAATAAGGTATTTCTTTTTGATAATAGAGCAGAATTTTTTCTCTGATAATCTCCGTTACGAAAAAACGTTCCGTTCGGTCTGTAAGAGCATCCTGATCAAAATATGGCTTCCCTTCGGGGAGTTTACCAAGAATGTTTTTTATTACCTGATCAAGGTTGAATTTTTGATCAGCACTCACTGGAATAATCATAGCAGTTGGAAGAATCGCCAACCAATCTGCAACTTTCTGCTCCAATTCCTTTTGATTAGACAATTCGAGTTTATTCAACGCAACAATTATCGGCGTGCCTGATTCGCGAACTTTTTCGGGCACATCGTCGATGCTCGCTTTGTCGTTAATCTCAGAAACATAGAGAAAAACATCAGCGTCCTCGAATGTGCCTTCGATGAAATTATTCATTGATTCCTGCAAACGATAGGCAGGATTCTTAATGATGCCTGGGGTATCAGAAAATATGATCTGATATTCAGGACTATTGAGAATTCCAATAATTCTATGTCGGGTGGTTTGCGCCTTAGGTGTGATGATAGAGAGTCTTTCACCTATTAGGGCGTTCATCAAAGATGATTTACCAGCATTGGGCTTACCGATGATGTTAACGAAACCGGATTTGAAAGTCATTCGCAAAGATAGTCACATTCATCCCATTCATTCAAATCTGAATTTCAATGGGATGAATACAGCTTTCTATGTGTCTAACTCGATGCTAATGAATACATAGAGCGAATTCTAGCTTCAGCCAAACCTGCTGTTGTAGTCATTCCTTTTCCTCCAATTCCAGTAATTATGCTAACTCCTGGCTCAGGATTGGCCTCGAACAGGTCGTTGTTTTTACATTGACTATAAAAAAATCTATCAAGACAAATTGCAGGAATTGCTGTTTGATTTTTCGATTGCAGCAAATTGTGCGGTTGTATTAAGAAAATTGTGTCGGATCAATTCACCGAGTATGTGGCCGTCATAAAATCGTGGTAACCCGAAGTGGTTGAAGGAAGTAATACCGTTTGGCCGGGAAGCAGTGAAAATGAAATTGCTGAGGCACTAATTACTCCCCCACTTGGATTGGTTACGCTTTCATTGGTAACAGCTCCATCCATTCGTTTTGCATATTTGTAAGTTACCCACGGATAATGTTTATCGGCGGC
>CAMCXT010000082.1 GCA_945883545.1 Chitinophaga pinensis
ATTTTTACCAATCTTCAAGACAATTCAGTCAATGAATCAGGCTATGGACTTGTTTATTATGGTGGTGAGGTTAGAGCATATATGATGACTACAACTTTGGCGGCTAACGCATGGAATGATGCTGCTGGTGTTGTGGTTCCTCTTCAAAAATGGTCTCATGTAGCTTGTACTTATGATGGAAATTATATTCGCGTTTATCTTAATGGTGTTGCCAAAGATTCGATGGCTGCAACAGGAGAAATCGACTGGGAGTTTTTGCCTTTGGATTTCCGTATTGGAATGTTTTACGACAACAATGAGGCAGTTCCATATCGCGGTGAAGTAGATGAAATCAGAGTTTGGAACTATGCAAGAAGTATCAATGAAATTCGCACCACTATGTGTAGAAGACTTCAAGGAAACGAATCTGGTTTGGTTGGATATTTTCCATTGAACGAATCTTTTGGAGTTATTGCAAATGACGGAAGTTCGGAAGGCAATACAGGAACGTTAAATAATATGGGCAATAATGCATGGAAAATTTCTGGAGCTGGCATTGGCGACACAAGTGTCTTTTTGTATCCTGAAAGCTGGGCGAGTCAGAACTTCTCGCTTCCATCTCAAGAATTTGGGAGTTTTCAAATTGCCCTGGTAAGTGAAAATACAGAGGGTATTCAGATTTATCGAGTTGATCAAGCTCCATTCTTTACTCAAGGTCTAACAAGCGTTTCAGACACATCTGGCTATTTTGGAGTTGTTGTAGCTGGTCAAACGGGGCCTTTTGAATATTTGCTCTCATACGGTTATGGTGGTTACACGGAAGCGCTTGCGGATGAGGCCAATCTTGTTTTGTTCAACCGAAATAACGCATCCGAAAATCAATGGAATGTATATCCGACTGAGCAAGACTTGAATACACATCAATTGTTCCGTGATGACGTTCCAGCAGGTCGAGAGTTTTATTTAGGTACTCAAACTGGGGCAACCTGTGGCATCCCAACAGATTTGGTTTTTACAACGTTGAACGACAGTACCGTGCAAGCTGCATGGCAAGTAGATGCATCAGAATCGGTAACCACAGAATTTGGACAGTCTGGATTTTCATTAGGAACAGGGATTTCCTCGACCATCAGTCAAAACCAGATTTCATTAAATGAAATTAATCCCAATACACTGTACGATTTTTATATTCAGAACTCTTGTACTGAAAATGATCAAAGTACTTGGGTTGGACCGTTTAATTTTTTCAGTGTGTTTTGCGGTGTGCCCGTTAACCCAACTATGCTTTCGTCAAATGGAAATTCGGCGACATTGGGCTGGACAGGCAACGCTGATGCTTGGCGAATTCAATGGGGACCAGTGGGATTCTCCATTGGAACTGGCGTGCAAATCGCGAATGTGATAGGGAATACCCGCACAATTTCTGGTTTAACTCCTTCAACCAATTATGAATTTTACATCCGTGCAGAATGTGGGTTTGGAAATTCAATTTATGTTGGCCCATTTCCATTCAGTACAACCGAAGATGTAGGAATTAATGACATTTCATCAGCTATCGAAACGCCATTTTTATATCCCAATCCTGCATCCAAACAGGTTACTATGGTCAATGTTTTTAATACTCCAGCCACATACAAAATCACTTCGCTTACCGGACAAACAGTTTTTTCGGGCTCTGTAGAATCAGCGCTGAAAACAGTTTCACTAGAGCAATTTTTACCAGGAGTTTATTTGGTTAGTATTTCGAATGGCTTGAAATCTATCACTTCTAGATTCATCGTTATTCCATGAAGTTCGATTTAATCATCATTGGTTCAGGTGTCATGGGGAGTTTTCATGCTTACCATGCCCTGAATTTTGGAAAAAAGGTTTTAATAATCGATAGAAACAGTAAGGCCAACCAAGCAAGTGTTCGAAATTTCGGACAGGCGGTTACATCTGGTTTGTCCCTTAATGAGTGGCATTCTTATGGACGACGTTCATCCGAATTGTATCTTGATTTGGAAAAGAAAGCAGGCTTACCTGTTCGACAAAATGGGAGCTTTTATATCGCCAATACACCGGGAGAATTGGCTGTTTTAGAAGAATTACAACAACGTTTTCTTGCTGTTGATTATGCTTGTGAATTGTGGGATAAATCGACCGTTTTAAAGCACTTTCCTGCCATTCAAGAAAGCTACGCACTTGGAGCGTTGGTATTTAAGCAGGAAATGTCGATCGAGCCAGAATTCATGGTAAATCGGCTTAGGGAATTCATGGTTGAGCAGATGGGGCTTCAACAAGAAATGAATTGTCTTATCCAGCAAGTGAAAAGCTCTTCGGATAGGGTGGAAGTAACCAGCAATACAGGAAGGAAATTCGAGGCCGAACATTTACTGATTTGCAATGGGATGGAACTTCAGCAGCTCTATCCAGAATTATTTGTTGCATCCGACTTGGAAGTTTGTCGACTTCAGATGATATCCTTGAAAAATCCGGGCGTCCAACTTCCCGGAAACATACTTACAGGATTATCCATCCGCAGGTACGAAAGTTTCAGAGAATGTGAAGCTTGGAAAAATCTCGATAGCCATGGTTTGTCGAGCGAGTATGACGAAAAGGGTATCCACATTCTTTTCAAACAAAGGCCTGATGGAAGTATAATTTTAGGCGATTCTCACGATTATCTAAATGCTGAAGATGCCCATAATTTCTCTTTCCTTCATGACGTACATACCGATAGCCTCATGTTGCAAGAAGCCAAACGGATAGCGAAATTTGATCGTTGGGAACCAGAATACACTTGGAGTGGGTATTATAGTCAATGTAAAAACAACGACCTTTTCGAGGCCAATCCTGAGCCAAGAGTTAACGTAATTACCGGAATTGGAGGAAAAGGAATGACTACAACAGCAGGTTTGGCTGAAGCTAGAATTCGCTCTATGTATTCATTAGCATCGAGTTAGACACATAGAAAGCTACATTCATCCCATTGAAATTCAGATTTGAATGAATGGGATGAATGTGACAATCTTTGCGGATGACTTTTTCATCATAGATGGTTTTTAGCAATACGCACAATTATAGTGGTTAATGCTAGTATTTTTATTTTTATTGAATTCCGGTGTGCTTTCGCGTTTATTATTTGGAATCATCTAGATATATCTCTTCTACTTGCCATATGGATTAACCCTATCACTATAATTAGTGATTGATATACAACTTGGATTTGCTCAGTTTTGCTATGTTCTAAATATGTAAAAATGAAATCAAGTCAATTCAAATCCGTTTTTCTGTTGCTGGCAATCGCCGCAATATTGGCGCAACCGCTTCAAGCAACAATCGACAAAGTAAAACTTCAAGCAGGCGCATCATCCATTGCTCAAAATTTGAGTGAGGAAATGACAATTAACAATTCCAACTCAAACAATTCGACTCAGCTTGGATTAGTTTTTGGTAATCAAAGACTTCCATTTGTAATCAGTTTAAATCATCTTGTTACCCTTACAGGCGACTGGTTGAACACCTGCGACCGTGTTGAAATTTTAAATGCTTCGGGAACTATTGTACAAACGCTAAGGGATGCCGCTCTAACTAAAACCACAGTAAGCGGAAAGGGTCAATTGAGATTCACAGTGCCTTCGACACGTTTAACAGGCGTTGGAAATTTTGAGATACGGGTGCGGTATTTTATCGAGACTAATGGTTTTGATGTGTTAAAGTGCCGAGTTGCGCCAAGAGGTGTTATCAATTCAATTACCTGGGTTGGAACAAATTTGCCCACAATAACAAATGTTACCGGTGGTGAACGTTCTACTCTAATGCGCCAAGTTGAATACAAATTACAATTCACCGGAACGGGTCTAGGGGCTGCCATAAGTTTAACTCGAACACCAAACGGAATTAACCTAGGCGTAACATCTACGGTTGTGAACTCCGCCGGAACTGTAATAACCATAACAATGAAGCCCGCGTTTGTCACAAATCCTGTAATAGTTAATCCGAATTTACAAGATTATGCTCGTTTTTGCAATAATTTTGGAATTATAGGAGGTCTTAGTGGATTAAGCTCCAACAATTTCGGAAGTTATTTAATGTATCGTTTTAACAACACGTTATCTACAACCGGAAATTTAACAAATCTGGCACAGCTTGCTGTAATCCCTCCGTCACCGGCTCCAGATCTGAAACCATTGTTGCCTACAAGTTTCGGGACATCATACAAGTTTGGTACGTTAACGGTAACCGACCAGCAGGGCAATATTTATAAAAATATTGTTATTCCTACTACACCAGACAATAATGATCTGGGAACACAATTGAGTAATTCATTTGTAATCGGTAACACTTCTCGTTGCGTATCAAAAGAGCTTGGTAACGATCCTTCGCTTGGAGTAGTTACGCTGCATCAAATTACCATGGGGAACTATACCTGTCCTATTACAAATCAAGGTAATGCGAATGTAACGACAGCGTTTACCAATAGCTTTAGAGGAAATATGGTTGCTTCTACTCCGCAGGTTTTGCCAACTCAGGCAGCCCTTGCTCGTTTTACAACATTCCCTACGATTACAACGATAACCCAAACGTTACCATCCTTGAACATAGGTATTACCAACAACAGCATTGTTCCAAAGCGAATGATTCAAGTATTCACGTTTTCGAACAGACCAGGGGCCTTTTATTGTGATAACGCATGGCCTTTAGAACGAGGTAATACAGCAAACTCTTTGATAACCATTACTGTTGACAGCAACCTCAACATCAATGAAGGCACTGAAGGTGGAGAACTAAACAATGTTTTCCCCAATTAAATTTGGATTTGGCAACATCTTGAATTAAAAATTCAATTTATCTGATTGTATCCATCATAGATGCTTAAGAACAGATAGAGTGAGCCTAACTCCTTGCTCTGTCTGTTTCTTAGAAGAAATTACAAAGGGAAAGAAAATCTGATTGTTTAATTTCTTTGGAGTGTTGCCAATGTTCAGAATTTCACTTTTGATCTAGCCCCGAACACGCATTTACCTTATTTCAATTTGTTCATTCGAACCATGAAAATTTTCACGCTGCTTCTTTCCGTTTTAATCGTATCTGTTGCTGTAGCACAGCAATCGAATGATGCGCTTCCGGCACCTTCAGGAGACTTTACCATTCCGGCAGCACCAGCCTATCAATTGCTCGATGCCAACGCCTCGCTCGTTGGAAGGGCTTCTGTTACACGCGATTTTAAGGTCGATTGGTCGCTGAAATCGTATCGTTTAGCGCCCAACCTCGCTCTAGAGATACAACCCGTTTGGCTTTTGGCATACAATAAAAATAACGATGTGTCGAGTTACCGAAAAGCCGGTTATCTAATGCGAACCTTAAGCACCCTGAGTGCTTCAGCAGGTACATTAGACGGCAACGACACAACCCGGTTTTTTAGCTATGCGTTGAAACTGAATTTATTTCGCTCGCACGATCCACTGCTCGACGACAATTTATACACAGAGTACCAAGCATCTTATGAAAGCTCGCTGAAAGAGCAAATCAAGACATTAGACAGCCTGCAACTCGAAAGAAAAAGCCTTACAAGTTCTCACAAACGCGATTCGCTCGATACCGAAATTTTGAGAAGAGAAAACGAATTGTTTCAATTTCGGAAGCTGTATCGTGATCAACTAAAGCAAAAACAAGACGAATACAAAGCGCGCTACTGGAATGCGAGTTATGTTGATGTTGCATGGGGAAGAGCGTTTTCTTTTAATCCGAAGCTATCCGATAAAATCGATAGTTTATTGCTGAATAATACAGGAAACGGAGTGTGGCTTAATGCATCAGTTGGCCTTGGCAAACGCTGGCTAATCAGTTCCATGTTCAGGACCATCAAAAAAGAAGGCCAACTGCGCAGCACAATCATCGATAGTCTAACCGGAATTCCTCAGCTTACCACACAGAAAAAAGATCTCTTGGATTTTGCAACCGGACTAAATATTCGCTATGGAAGTGTTCGTTACAGTTTCTTTATCGAAGGCTTTTATACGCGAAGCCGCAGCGCATTGGCTATTTTGGATGTGAACGGTTTTGATACCGGAAACGATGCACTTGTTGCCGCCGAACGAATTGTTCTTGCCTATGGAGGCGATCTGCGTTTGGGTAATAATGTTTTGTTGAATTATGGCATTCGCACAACTGTCGATAAAAGATTGAGCTTTCGGGGAATGGTTCCTATTGCTTCTGTAACCTGTTTAATGAAATAAAGAAATATGAAAAACACCTTTCTCCTTGCCTTTTTGTGGTTTAGCTTAACTACATCGGCCAATGTTAGCAAAGTATTTATTTGTGCCGAAAATGAATCCTTCAGCACTACGCCAATTCATGGAACTAGCTCTTGGACAACTTACATTGGCTCTTCCAAACTGGCATTTGCCAAAGGCTATACTTACAAAATAAAAATTGAATACTCTGGATTAATTCCGCTTGGAACGATTGTCATAAACAATAATTTTGCAGTTGTAAATTCTGTTGAACGAAGCGGAAATACGTTTGCATTTAAAATTGTGATTCCTTCCACAAGCGACCGACTTTCGACATTTCAAATTGGATACATAAAAACAGGAAACACTTTACAATTTCCCATCGCTTGCGAGATGGTTGAGATTGGAAAATTGTATTCCATGACCCTGCAAGACTCGACCAACACCACGATGGCAGCATTTGTACCTAAAAGCACAACATTAGTTGCGCTGCAGTTTGCAAAACAAACTGGAAAAAAACACTTTCGTTTTTATGGGAGCAATCTTGGCAATATTCGTTTCAATAATTCTTTAACGGGCGGACAGGCAATGGGCCTCGTTTTCAATACTACTTCGTATGCAACGGTCGATAATACCAACTTTAAGCTCACCGCAACTACAGGAAATGTAAGTGCTACCGGCGGGCAATTGGCAGAGCATATTTTAGGACGATTAATTGACACGGCCGCCGATAAACATTATCCGTGGGTAACTTACAAATATGCAAAACGAATGGATGGAGCTGTTACCAATGAAAGCGTAACCAATCCAAGTGGGGGAGTAATTAGTGCCTCAGCAATTTCATTTTCACTGCTTCCCGGCCAAACGGTATT
>CAMCXT010000083.1 GCA_945883545.1 Chitinophaga pinensis
CAACTGTGATGGTGATCATGAATGCCAACGAAAAGTCTGAACCACTTCCAAATGCTGCCCGTTACGATGAAATGTTAAAAGGAAAACGCAATGGAATGGATGTGATCAATGGAGGTTCTATCAACCTCGATAAATTGGAAATGCAACCCTGGGAAATCAAAATCATACAATTCTGATTTATCAAAATTCTGAACCTTCAACATGGCTGGAAATTACATCAGCGATCAGCAATTCAAGAAACTAAACTCTGCAATTGAGACGCTCGAATTGGCAGAATATGAAAATTGCACGTTCACGGATTGCTTATTTACAAATACCGATTTCAGCGGATTTCTATTCTCCGATTGCACTTTTATTGGATGTGATTTAAGTATGGCCAATCTGGCAAATTCTTCTTTTCGTGAGGTAAAATTCAAAGACTGTAAATTGCTTGGCCTTCACTTTGAACATTGCAATCCCTTCCTTTTCGAAGTAAGTTTTTCAAGCTGCAACCTCAATCTTGCATCTTTCTTTAGATTGAAAATGAAAAAAACTGCATTTCAATCCTGCAACCTGCGCGAATGCGACTTCACTGAATGCGATTTAAGTATGGCAAATTTTAGTGATTCAGATTTGCTCGATGCCACGTTCGACAACACAATCCTCGAAAAAGCCGATTTCAGAAATGCTCGGTATTTTCAAATTGATCCAGAGTCGAACCACATTCGAAAGGCAAAATTCTCCTCCGACGGGCTTGCAGGTTTGTTGATGAAATACGATTTAGAATTCGATTAAGAAATTCAATTTCCCTGATGTTTTAATCCCCTTTTCATCGCATTCTTATTCCTACCTTAGCCCCATGAACACCTTGCTGCGGGAAAATATCAGGATGGCTTTGCTGTCGATTAAATCGCAGTCGTTGAGAACCTTCCTCACCATCATGATTATCGCACTGGGAATCAGTGCACTCGTTGGGATTCTTACAGCCATCGATGTAATCAAGGATTCAATCACCAACAATTTCACCACGATGGGTGCCAATACATTCAATATCCGGAACCGGAGCTCGAATGTGAGAATTGGTGGCGCTAGACAAAAACGTGAAGTTTTCCGCAGAATCAGCTACGATGAAGCCATTCGATTCAAAGACGATTTCAAATTTCCTTCTAAAGTTGGGATCACTTGCGTTGGATCGCGCGCCGCAACCATTAAGTACAATTCCGAAAAAACAAACCCCAATATTGCCATCTTCGGAGGCGACGAAAACTACTTACTTACAGCAGGTTATGATCTTGAAGAAGGTCGAAATTTCTCCCCGCGGGAAATTGAAACTGGAGCCAATGTAGTCATCATCGGAAATGAAATCAAACTACGGCTATTCCCAAAACAATCGGGCATTGATAAAGTCATTACACTTGGCGGACAAAAAGCGAAAGTGATCGGTGTATTCAAGGAAAAGGGCTCCAGCATTGGTTTTGGAGGCGACAAAATGGTGTTGCTTCCTGTATTAAACGTGCGAAAAAACTTCGGAAGCAACGATATGTCGTTTGTGCTCAATGTGCTTTCATTAACCCCAGAATTGCTCGATGCAACAACAGCTGAAGCCATAGGTTTATTCAGGAAAATCAGGAAACTTGGAGTAAAAGAAAGGCAGAATTTCGAACTCACACGGTCCGATAATCTGTCCACAATGCTGATCGGAAACCTTAGCTATGTAACTATCGCTGCCACATTGATTGCCATTATTACTTTGCTCGGTGCTGCGATTGGTTTGATGAACATCATGCTGGTTTCTGTTACCGAACGAACCCGCGAAATAGGCGTTCGTAAAGCAATTGGTGCCACATCAGATAGCATCAGAAACCAGTTCCTCATCGAGGCCATAGTGATCTGTCAACTGGGTGGAATGTTTGGAATTGTTCTCGGAATTGCAATCGGTAACGGAGTATCCTTTTTCTTCGATCAAGGCTTCGTTATTCCGTGGGTTTGGATGATTTTAGCTGCCATATTATGCTTTGTAGTAGGTTTGCTTTCAGGCCTTATTCCTGCAATTAAAGCCGCTAAACTCGATCCGATCGACGCACTAAGATTCGAATAATATTAGTTTTATCAAGTGACTTAGGTTCACTAAAGCGGTTACTCAATTTTCATTTAGCATTTCCGCTCAACTGATTCCATTCTTCACGGGAAATTCGATACAACTTCCAAGGCTTGCCATCCAAATGATCATCCTTTTCGAATGTCATCCCAAGTTTATCGAACACCCTAATTGATCCAATATTTGAAGCATTGGCTCGCCCGATAATCGATTTCAGTTGCTTCTCTTCAAAACCATACTTCAAACAAGTTTGCGCTGCCTCTGTAGTGAATCCTTGATTCCAATATCGCTTAAAAATGCGGTAACCAATATCCACTTCAGCTTCATCAGCCAAGTATTTCAAACCGCACCAACCAATCACATCACCAGTCGATTTTTCGACCATCACCAGCCTACCCAAGCCGTAATCTGCATATTGTCGATATCCTTCAATCAATGCCAAACTTTCACCAACGCTGCGAAAGGCACGATCTCCAGTGTATCGAACAACTTCCTCATCCGAATTCAATAAAAAAAACACCAAGGCATCCTTTGGCAAAAACTGGCGCAAATGAAGCCTTGGTGTTTCGAGTGTGATCATTGAATAAGTTATTGTCCCAAATAACGTATAATTCGAGCTTTATCACCCGATTGGATACGAATGAAATAAAGACCCTCTGCCCCACTCAATGCTGGAACCTGAATGTTCACCACATTCGATTTTCCAGTGCTTTCATGCCACAAAAGTTGACCATTCAAAGCCATAATATCCAATGTAAGCACTTGAGCAACATCCAGATTTCCATTGATTTGCAAACTTCCATCAGGCAACTGAAGAACAGAAACTTCCAATCCATCAATATCCTCCAAGCTTGTCTTAATCACTACAACTCCAGTTTCAATTGTATCCGATCCGCACGCATTCGAAACAACCAAACTCACTGGCCAAGTATTGTCGAAAGCGAACGTAAAGTTTGGATTTTCTTCTGTACTCGTATTTCCACTTCCAAAGTTCCATAGGTAGTTCGTGGCATTCTGACTGGTATTCGTAAAGTTTATCTCATACAATTCGTCGAGATTCTGCTGATAGGTAAATCCTGCCACAGGATTATCGATCTGATTCACTTGAATAATTCCGGAAGTACCTTCACATCCTTGCAAATTGCTAGCACTTACTGAATATCCACCCGTCAATCCAACTTCCAAACTTTGTCCGACCTCACTGGTCGACCACTGATAATTCGCAAATCCAGATTGTGCCTGAAGGGTTACCGTTTCTCCTTCGCACAAATCGATTGGCCCTGCTGGTGTTACTGAAATTTGGAACGGTGGCGATAGAATCACTGAAATAGGTTCAGAAACAACAGTACACTGCTCAAAATCTGCACTTACCTGATAACTTCCTGTTTGATCAGCTGTTATCGACAATCCAGTTTCATTGCCTGAAGGTGTGTTCCAAGTGTAATTCGTAAATCCAGAAACAGCTGAGATGCTCACATTGTTTCCAGTACAAATTGAAACTGATCCAGCGGGTGTGGTTGTTAACTCTGGTGTTGTAATCCACGACAAAGCAAAAACGTTAGAATTCGCTGCACATCCGCTAAATGTTGCAGAAACAGAATAATTGCCAACCAACTGTGCCGATATGGAATTCCCTGTAACGTTCCCTGATGGTGTACTCCAATTGTAATTTGCGAAGCCAGATGATGCAGTAAGTTGCAAGGATTCACCCGGACAAACAGTAGAAGAACCATTTGCAGTTATTGCCAATGCAGGAATCAACACAGTTTCAATTGTTACCACAGGCGATGAAACCGTACAACCAAGGAAATTCGCTGATACTGAATAAGCTCCGTCGGCACTAGCCGTTACATTGCTTCCGCTGGAACTTCCAATTGGTGTGGTCCATACATAATTCGAGAAGCCAGAATTGGCCGAAATTGATGGTGTTTCTCCCGGACAAACATCTACAAGACCAGCAGGTGTTGTGGTAAGCGCAGGAATAACTATTTGGTTAATCGTAATTGGCGAAGCAACCACTGTGCATCCTGAAAAATCGGCCGACAAAGTATAATTTCCTGCTACACTTCCATTGATTGTTACTCCTGTTTGAGTTCCAGTTGGCGTGTTCCAAGAATAATTGGTAAAGCCAGGAACACCAGTCAAGGAAACTGATTCCCCAGGACAAATTGAAACAGAACCAACAGGCGCTGTGGTTAGATTCGGCGCCGAAACAACTACCAATGTTGCACTGTTAGCAGCAACCGAACAAGTTCCGAATGTGGCAGTTAAACCATAACTTCCAGCGGCAGATGTTGAAATTGAACTTCCAGTTTGTTGACCAGAAGGCGTTGACCAAACATAATTTGTAAATCCACTGGTTCCTGTTAATGTAACAGATTCTCCTGTACAAATATTGAAATCGCTGGAGGATGAGATAGCCAAGTTCGGAATGGTTGTTATTGCTACTTGCGTAATCGATGATGTCGAAGAACATCCATCGGGATCAGTAGCAGTTACTTGATAGTTCCCCGCTTGAGTTGCAGTGATTGACTGTCCTGAAACGACTCCCGCTGGCGTGGTCCATGAATAATTAGTAAATCCATTTGCAGCTGTTAGTTGTACACTTCCACCCGGACATATTGCTTGGTTGCCAGTTGGAGCAATAGCAAGTGCATCAGGCGTATTTACAGTAACTGTAACAGTTGAAGTTGCGGTACATGCTGCATCTCCCCCATTCACACTCACTGTGTAAGTTGTTGTAGAAGCTGGAGTTGCCGTAGGATTTGAAACTGATGTGCTACTCAAACCAACAGCCGACGACCAAGTATACACGTAATTCGAAGGATTTCCACCTGTTGCAGTTGGCGTTCCTCCAAGAGTTGTGGATTGACCAGCACAAATCGAAACATTGGCTCCAGCATTAACTGTTGGCGGCGTACACGTTGAAATAGGAGACGTCAACCGAATATTATCGATCGAAAACGGTGGATCAAAACCTGAAACCGCGCTTTCCAACCAACGGAAACGTATTTTAAAATTGGGAATGTTCAAATATTGAGCAGGAACAGTAATCGTTTTGGTTGAACAGCTCGCTACATCTTCATATCGTTCAGGAAATTCGGTCCATGTGGAACCTCCATTGGCACTAAAAGCGAGCAAACCATAGTCTTCACCCGTTTCACCATTGCACACAAATTCAAACGACAACGTTAAATTGGTTTGACCAACAGTATTGATATTTGGCGATACAGCTGATCGGTTATTGCTAGCTGCAGCATTGTAAACTGGCGTATTTGGGCCCCCAAAAATTAAACCGCAAATAAAATCATCGCAGGAAATATGCAATTGTCTCCCAGTGGAAGTGCAGCCTAAATTGCTTGGTGGTGCTACGATAAACCAACGATTAGATGTGCTCCCTTCCGAATTCAGTGTCCAGCCAACTCCTGCATTGTTGTTGTTAGCACCTCCCGATGGCGTATCGAAATTGTCGCTCCACACAACCGTTTGTGCTTTTACATTGATTATCGCAGATGAAACCAACAAAAAGGCCATCACTGCAAGCAATTTCACTTTGGAGTAAAGTATTTTTTTCATTCTTGAGATTCGTTTTACCTAAAACATGCAAGATATTAATCTAAGACATCGAAAAAAAACGCTGATACATAGCTCAAATTAAGATCAACTATGAAGTGAAGTTTAACTAAAATCCCTCCCTTCATTCATCGCCTTTTTTCGCTCATCCGACAAAATATGACGCTTTAGAATTTCCTTTGCTGCTAAACGATTCTCCTTCGATTTCAAGGTTTTCCAAAGTATTTCAGCTGCATGAACTGTCGATTTTTTCAAATCAATAATTGGATTCGGATAATTAATTCCAGGCTTGAAATTGTAAAATCCCTGTTCCATTGCTGTGATGCTCCAAGGTGTATGAATCAGACCATTGGGCAGATCAATTAGCTCTGGAACCCATTTTCGAATAAAAATTCCTTCAGGATCGTGATCCAAACTTTGCTTAATCGGATCATAAATGCGCACTGTATTGATTCCTGTAGTTGCAGCCTGCATTTGAAATTGAGGATAATGAATGCCCGGTTCAAAATCAAGAAACTGCGCTGCTAAATGCGGAGCTCCCGCTTGCCAAGGTTGCCAAAGCTGGTGACAAAGAAAAGACACCAACATAGAACGCATTCTGAAATTTAAATAACCAGTCGCATTCACACAACGCATCGATGCATCCACGAGTGGAAGCCCAGTTAATCCTTGCTTCCAAGCCGATACATAGGCCTCGTTCACATCATTTCTAAAAGCATTAAATGCACTATTTTGATTTATAAATTCGATGCGACATTCAGTTTCGAATTTTTGAATGAAATGTCCTTGCCATTTTAACCGTGTTTGGAATTGATGCAAATCGCGCTTCTGCCCTACCCTTTTAGAGGCTTCTGCAGCTTGCCAAGCCTGTCGAATACTAATATTTCCCCAAGCCAAATAGGGCGAAATTCTGCTACAATGTTTTCGGCTTGCTTCAGGCTTCGAAATCGACCGAAAGTATTGGCGATGACGATCATTTAAAAATGAATTCAGATATTTCCAACCATATATTTCTCCACCAGGTTGTAATTCGGCATTACCAATAAAATCAAGGTCAATTGTATCCTCGCTAAAGATTGATTTATCAAATGAAATCGATTTTAATTGATTTAAATTAGGTTGATAAATTTCAGTGCGCACATACGCTTCCCATTTTGCAGACCAATATGATTTTTTGCCATTATGCCCTCGAATTGCCGCATTTGAAGGAGATTCGGTCCAATTTATTTGTTGCTCAACAAACCACTTTTTCAATTTCAAATCACGTTGAAAGGTAAGATCAACGCCAGTTTCCGCATATGACCAAACTGTATCGAATTGGGTTTCCAATTGTAACCGACCAAATATTTCTAATGCATCGCCAGATACGCAATAAATAAAAGTATT
>CAMCXT010000084.1 GCA_945883545.1 Chitinophaga pinensis
GCCAACTTGATTCTTGTTGTCGACAATACGTTTGCTACACCTTGGCTTCAAAATCCGCTCGATTTAGGCGCTGATGTAGTGATGCATTCTGCTACCAAATATCTCGGTGGCCACTCAGATGTGATTCATGGTTGCATCATGCTCAACAACGACGATCTGCGCGAAAAACTTTACTTCATCCAAAAAAGTTGTGGCGCAGTGCCAGGACCAATGGACTGTTTCTTGGTTTTACGCGGATTGAAAACGCTTCACGTGCGCATGAAAGCTCATTGTGAAAATGGAAAAACAATTGCCCATTATTTACGCAACCATCCAAAGGTTGGAAAAGTGTATTGGCCAGGTTTTACTGATCATCCAGGGCATGAAACAGCCAAATCTCAAATGCGCGATTTCGGTGGAATGATGAGCATTATTCTGAAAGATGATTCATTAGATGCCGCGAAAAGAATGCTCACTTCCACACATCTCTTTTCATTGGCCGAAAGCCTTGGAGGTGTTGAGTCTTTGATCAACCACCCTGCATCCATGACCCACGCTTCGATTCCAAAAGCAGAGCGCGAAAAAGTAGGTGTAGTCGACGGTTTAATTCGACTTTCTGTTGGCATCGAGGATGTGGACGACCTCATCGCTGATCTTTCTGCTGCTTTAGATAAAGTCTAATTCATGAAATTGGCTTGGGTTACAGGTGCTTCCAAAGGTTTGGGAAAAGCGCTGTGCGAACATTTGCTCAACCAAGGCTGGCATGTTACTGGGATTTCAAGGCAGCAGTCAATCGAAAATGAGCATTTTACTCAATTCGTTTGCGATCTTTCCCTGCCGGGGAATTTGGCAGCAGTGCAGTTTGAGGCTTTAAATGCTTCCGAATTACTCTTGGTAAACAACGCTGGTACACTTGGCGAGATTGGTGCCGTGGGAAGCATTTCCGACGATGAAATGATCCATACTGTGTCCTTAAATCTAACCGCAGCCGCAGTTTTAACCAATCGATTTCTGAAGCAAACCCAGCATGTAGATTGTAAAAAAACAATTCTCAATATCAGTTCTGGTGCAGGTCGAAATGCCTATGACGGTTGGGGTGTTTATTGTAGCACCAAAGCGGGTTTAGATATGTTTAGTTCGGCCGTTGCGAAGGAGTTGCTGATCAACGGAAATCAGCATACAAGAATTTTCTCTATCGCGCCGGGTGTAATCGATACACGAATGCAAGAGCAAATTAGAACCGCCAATTCTGCTCAATTCAGCAATGCTGAGCGATTTCGAAAAATGCACCAAGATGAACTTTTGATTTCTCCTGAAATTGTTGCGCTCCAATTGGTAACTTTCATTTCCAAACGAGACCAGTTTTCAGAAGTTTGCTTAGATGTCCGCAACATGGAATTTAGATAAGATAATTCAATGCTGTTTCAACGAAAGCGTATCGATACACCTTGTTTTTTGTTTCTTTCCGATCACCTTCTTACCTTCGTGCCTTTAAAATCAGTTTATGGCAACTACAAGTGATGTTTCTGTCGGAACATTTATTCGTTACAACGGTGAACTTTGTGTAATCACTGAATGGCAACACCGCACTCCGGGTAACCTCCGCGCTTTCTATCAAGCAAAGATGCGCAACGTAAAAAATGGCAAGTCGGCAGAAAACCGCTACCGCTCTGGAGAAGAGATTGAAGTTGTTCGCGTTGAAATGCGACCTTTAATGTTCAGCTACAAAGAAGGGAACAATTTGGTGTGTATGGACAATGAGACATACGAGCAAGTTTACATCGACGAAGTTTTGTTTGGTGATGGCGTTCGCTTCATGAAAGAATCCATGGAAATTTATGCTGCATTTGAAGGTGATTCAGTGATCTATGCTGAACCTCCGAAAAATGTTGAGCTTGAAGTAACTTATACAGAGCCTGGTGTAAAAGGTGATACCGCCACGAAAACACTTAAGCCTGCAACAGTTGAAACAGGAGCTACTGTGTCAATTCCTTTGTTCATCAATATTGGCGAGAAGGTTAAAATTGATACACGTACAGGAGAATACCTCGAGCGTGTAAAGTAATTTACCCTTGAGCTTTTTTTGACAATCCCGATATCCTTCCCCAAAGGATGTCGGGATATTTTTTTATTCCCTTCCAGCTCTTTCAGCTAGCATATAATCGAGAAAAATCATTGCAGCAGCTTGGCATCCTGCCGCATTCGGAATAGCAAAAAATGGTTTGTTTCCAGCCGAATCGGCCGCACATACAACACATGGAACAGCAAATCCTTGAGAAGAGAATCCTTCCGATGCTCTGAATTTGTCTGAATCTGTATCGTAGCTTTTCGAATTAGGAATCAATCTATCTATTGGTCCAAGTAAATACCCTTGTTTCACAGCCTTTGATAAATCAGCGCCTTGTATTTCAACCAAACTTATTTGAGTCGATTTTTCTAAAGAATTCATAATGGCTTTTTGTGTTGCTCCTTGCCATTGCAACTGAATACCTGTTTGTTCACTAATTTTTTTAGAAATATTCACCGCCTCTAATTGACGCTGGGCTAGAAATTCCTCTCTAACCATGATCGTTAGCGTTTTCCCTTTACCGTCGGCGTGCACTTCATACCAAGAAATTTTCCTGACATCACGTTGTTTTTTATTGCTTTCACCGCAAGACACTAAGGTCGATAGAATCGTAAGGGATATAAATAATTTATACATGCCTCAAATTTACATTTCCACAGCATTAGATTTCATTAGGCATGTTATTTTTACACCGTGCCGATCGACTTTCAATTCCACTTTCCAAATTCTTCAGTTCCCATAGAGCTTCTTCCTGAAAAAGCTGCATTCATTCCCGAATCTGCTACTTTGCTCATCGCCGATCCGCATTTCGGCAAAGCCACGCATTTTCGAAAGGCCGGCATCCCGATTCCAGAACAAATCTTCCACAAAGATTTGGATATTCTTGGCAACCTTATCGTTCGGAAACAACCAATCAGTTTGATCATTCTAGGCGATTTTTTCCATTCAGATCACAACCAAGAATGGGAACGGTTTCTCTACTGGAAAACCAAATTTCCACGGGTAAATTTGAAGATTGTAGAAGGAAACCACGACAGGAAAATGAAGTCGAGGTTGTTGGACCATGATTTTTTGTACCCAGATGCTCTGCCTTCCCCGGAGGGAATTTACTTTAGCCATGAACCTTTACTTACGGAAAAACCTGTGGTTTGCGGACATATTCACCCAGGGTTTATCCTCAAAGGTGCTGGCCGACAAAAAATTTCGTTGCCCTGTTTTTACCTAGATCAAAACTGTTTGATTTTGCCAGCTTTTGGAGCATTTACAGGTCTTTCACCAATGAAGAAATTACCAAAGAATAAAGTTTTTATCATCAATGGCGATCAAGTAATTGAAATTCAGGATTGAATATTAACCTTTATTTCCTAATTTCACACACTCAACATACCCACCCTAAATGAAAAGAAATTTACTCATCGCATTCGCTATTGCTGTTTGTTTATCGGTGGTGATGTGGCCCGAAACATCTGTGCACGGTAACAGCAGCGGAGCACCTGCTGGCTATACAGGCTCTACTTTCGAAAACAGCGGAAGAACTTGCGGAACGGGCACTGGCTGCCATGGCGGCGGATCCACACTTCAAAACAGCTGGATAACAACTAACATTCCCGCTTGTGGTTACACACCAGGTCAAACGTATAGCATTTCGGTTTTTGTTACTTCTCCAGGAAGAACAAAGTTCGGTTTTAGCCTTTCGCCTCAGTTTAATTCGGGCGCAAATTCAGGTACAACTGCTGGAACGCTCATCGCTACCAATGGCACTCAACTTCAAAGTAGTGGTCGTTACATCACACATACTTCGGCAGGAAATCAGCAAAACGGCACCAATAGCCGCACATGGACTTTCAGCTGGACAGCTCCAGCATCTGGTTCAGTGACCTTGTTTGCTGCTATGAATGCAACCAACTCAGGAAACAATAGTTCTGGAGATCTTATCTTTAACGGCAGTTTGGTTTTGAATCAGAATACGACTCCAGCGCTTACGATTGCCAACACAGGTTCAACCGAATTTTGTGTGAGCAGCCCAATTACACTTACTTCGAGCATTGCCACTGGAAATGCTTGGACGTTCAACGGCAACGCAGCAGGAAGTGGCGCTTCAGTTACTCCATCTGCAAGTGGAACCTATTTATTGACCAATACTTCTGGTGCATGTGTTCAAACACAGTCGCTTGCTGTTACTGCAGTGAGTGGTCCGCCAGCAGCTTTACAAATTACGTCAGGTGCAAATGGCCTTTCACTTTGTGAATCAGAAACAACCACATTGTCGGCAACTGGAAGTGGATTAACATGGCAACCAGGCAATTTAGCGGGCAATTCGATCACCGTTTCTTCGGCTGGAAGCTACACAGTTAGCAGTTCGAACATCTGTGGAACGACCACTTCAAGTCCCGCGGTTGTAACAATTACACCTTTGCCAGTTACGCCTCAAATTACAGTTACTGCCGATGAAGGAACTTGTGAAGGCAGCTCGGTTTTACTTTCAGCATCAAATGCTGGTCCTGCAGATTTGATTTCTTGGACACCAGGAAACATCTCAGGTGCGAATTTGCCAGTTACTGAATCTGGTACTTACACTGTGGTTTTTTCGAATGCTTGCGGTGAATCGACGCTTGTTGACCAAGTTGTTTCATTTAGCCCAATTCCTGAAACACCAACCATTACCCTCACGGGCGATGGAGAACTTACGACCAATGTAGTTGCAGATCAATTTGCTTGGTTCCTCGATGGTGTAGAAATTGTTGGTGCAACATCTTCAACATTGATTCCTAGTGGTTTTGGAACCTATGAGGTAATTGCCATCAATGCAGACATTTGCCAAAGCAATATTTCTGAAGGGTTTTCATACGATCCAACCAGAACATTTGAAGGAGCTGAGCAATTCGTAAAAGTTTATCCTCAACCTGCAGGAAGCATTTTGAACATTGAATTGCCTTCTATTTTAGTTGCAGAGACTATCGAAATTCTTGATCTTCAAGGTCGAGCATTGCTTCAAATTCCTTCTAATAACCAAATGAAGTTGAGCATTCAAACCGATGCTTTGCCTGCTGGTATGTACTTTTTAAGGGTGAATCAAATCACCCGGACCATCGTAATTGGTCAGTAAGAATCAATTCTAACTACAAGCCTGCAGCCTTTTGGGGTTGCAGGCTTTTTATTTTGAAAAAAAGCCTGCAATATCAAAATGAATTAATAGCGAATCGTTAACAAATAGGATTAAATGTTATGAAAGAAATAATAATATATAAATATCGATAATTTATTTGCATTTATTGGGGATTAGTACCTATGTTTGCATTAAATAACACTGTAGGGTGTTGAAACTGGCAGACAATCCCTCTCGGGGGAAAGGATCCAGGGAAAAAAGGTGTTTAGCGGGTTGACCACTCAACTTCTTCGGAAGGCTTGAAAGATTGCTAAACTCCTCATGAAGGTTCGAATCCTTCCTCTGCAGCAGAATTTCCCCAATACCCCTAATCCCCGCTGTTTGTGATGGTTCAGCGGGGATTTATTTTTTATCCATGGACTGAAGCTCGTGGTAGAAGTTAGAGGTTTTAGAATGTATACATATATCCAGCACTTTAGCCATGGACTAAAGTCCGTGGTTGCGGGTTGAAATATGAGGATGTGTAGTTATTCTCCTCGCAGCACCGGACTTTCGCAGCACTGGACTTTAGTCCGGTGACATAAAGTAAATCACCTCTGATCGAGCAGATAAATCAAAGCCGCCATAGCCGCAGCACCCAATTCAAGTTCGCGTTTGTTTACGTGTTCTAAAGAATCGTATTCGGCATGGTGATGATCAAAATACCGCTGAGAATCGGGCACGAAACCAATGCAGATGGTGCCCTGCTTTTTTAATGGATTGATGTCGGCACCTCCGCCACCTTTTTTGAAGTCATGGATGCCGTATGGTTCTAGCAAGGCTCGATAATTTCCAACACTCGCCACAACTTCGAGATCTTCAGAATCAGTATAAAACCCTCTCGGAGTGAATCCTCCACGGTCTGATTCAATAGCGAAAACATGTTTCTCCTTGAGTGAATCGGCCAATTCAGCGTAGCGTTTTCCTCCGCGCAATCCGTTTTCTTCGTTCATGAACATGACAGCCCGAATGGAATGTTTAGGCTTGTATCCAAGCTTTTGAAGGATTCTCAAAGCCTCGAAACTTTGCACACATCCCGCACCGTCATCGTGCGCTCCTTCGCCATTGTCCCAAGCATCGAGATGACCACCAACAATGATAAACTCATTGGGTTTTTCGGCTCCAGTAATTTCACCAATCACATTGTGCGACAAAGTATCGGGCAGTGTTTTGCAGTTGGTTTCGAGTTGAAATTTCAGCTTTGCGTTTTTCTTGATTTGATTGCTCAACCAAGTGGCATCTTCGGTGCTAATGGCTACTGCGGGAATCCTTGGATACAAAGAATCGTAAGCCATGCTTCCAGTATGAGGATAACCATCTTCTCGAAGCGACATACTTCTCACCATCGTTGC
>CAMCXT010000085.1 GCA_945883545.1 Chitinophaga pinensis
GAGATAAGGAACTCCTCGTTGTTGGTAGTATGGTTCATGTGGTTGCGAATAAACTCCATCGCTTCGATGGTGTTCATGTCGCTGAGATGATTCCGGAGAATCCACATGCGTTGTAGTGTTTCTTTGTCGACCAAAAGATCGTCGCGGCGTGTAGAAGAAGAAACCAAGTCGATGGCAGGGAAAACGCGCTTGTTGGCGAGTTTGCGATCCAATTGAAGTTCCATGTTACCCGTTCCCTTAAATTCTTCGAAGATTACTTCGTCCATTTTAGAACCGGTGTCAATCAAGGCAGTGGCTAAAATGGTGAGTGAACCACCTTTCTCGATTTTACGTGCTGCACCAAAGAAACGCTTAGGCTTGTGAAGAGCATTGGCATCAACACCTCCAGAAAGCACTTTTCCAGAAGCTGGCTGAACTGTGTTGTAAGCGCGTGCTAAACGCGTAATTGAATCGAGAAGTATAACCACATCGTGGCCACATTCTACCATTCTTTTTGCTTTTTCGAGCACGATATTGGCAATTTTAACGTGGCGTTCAGCAGGTTCATCGAACGTTGAAGAAACCACTTCTGCGCGAACGCTGCGAGCCATATCAGTTACCTCTTCAGGACGTTCATCGATCAAAAGAATGATCAAATACACTTCTGGGTGATTGGCCGCAATTGCATTAGCAACTTCCTTAAGCAATACCGTTTTACCCGTTTTAGGTTGTGCCACGATAAGTCCACGTTGACCTTTACCAATTGGCGTGAAAAGGTCCATTACGCGGGTCGACATTGTGCCATTTTTGTGACCAGTGAGTTTCAATTTCTCATCTGGGAACATTGGTGTGAGGAAATCGAAAGGCACACGATCGCGCACATAGGCCGGATCACGACCGTTGATTGTATCGATTCGTGTAAGTGGAAAATATTTTTCGCCTTCTCGCGGTGCACGAACAGCTCCGTTAACGGTATCGCCTGTTTTTAGTCCGTAGAGTTTTATTTGCGATTGCGAAACATACACATCATCTGGCGAACCGAGATAATTGTAATCGGAAGAACGGAGGAAACCAAATCCTTCTGGCACCAATTCTAAAACGCCTTCGGTGTTCACCAACAAATCGTTGTTGCTGAATGCGTCGATGATTGGCGTTTGATCGGGCTGAAACGTTGGCTGTTGAGCAGGTGCATTTTGTTGCACGGCTCCTTGGTTCTGCGGGCGATTTTGTTGGTTCGGATTGTTACGTTGGAAATTCTGGCGTTGATTGTTGTTGTTGTTTTGCCAATTTCCACGTTCACGTTGAGGCTGCTGACCTTGACCTTGCTGAGGTTGTTGGCTTTGAGCAGGCGGAGGTGTGGCTGGCACTTGAGGTTCTTGGCCAGGTGTGGGTTGATAATTGGCTAAGCCGCCTGCACGTTTGTTATACGGCACTCTTTGTTGTTGCTGAGTGGCTTGAGGTGGAGGCGTTTGTCTAGGTTGCTGTGGTTCGCCTGATTCAGGTTTTGCAGCAGCATCAATTTCCGCCGGTGTTTGAAAACGTTGATCTGGAAGATTCACGCGGTCGCGGCGGCGGCGAAAATCTTGGTCGCGCTTGTTTTCTCGTGGTGCTTCAACTGGAGGAGCAGGAGGCTCGGGAGCGACTTTCGGCGCAGGAGATTCTTTTACTGCTTCAGGCGCAGCTGCTTTGATAGGATTGGGTTTACGGCCTCTTTTGGCTGGAACTTTTGCTTCTACAGCAGGTGTGTCTTCGGTTTTCGACAAAGCCTTGGTGGCCATTGCTCTAACTTCATCAGGGTTTAATGTGAGTTTGATAGATTCAACCTTCTCACTACCTGCGGATTCTTTTTTCTTCAATGAAGTGGTAATTTCTGGCTTAACAGCCTGTTCGTCAAGAATTTTATAAATGAGATCCGACTTCTTGAGTGTGTCGGATTTAGAAATATTCAGCTTTGTGGCAATTTCACGCAATTCTACAACCAGCTTGGCATTCAGCTCCTGAATATTGTACATGTTGATAGCAATACGAAAAGTGGGTAAGGATTCCGGAATAAATCAAATGGACCGGAAAGAGATAAAAATTTCAGCGATTGCTGAGTTATGAGTGCAATAATACGATTATTTCAGATTGTCAATAGCGTTTATTAAAAAAAAGCAAATTGATTGCGTGATGTTTGGCTATTTTTGCAGCCCTTATTAAATGAGATGATACAAAGAATTCAATCGCTATTCCTGTTGGGAGCCTCTTTAAGTGGGGCGCTTTTCGCCTTTTTGCCTTGGGCTGTTTTCCATCTTGGAGAAGGCAAAGATGATGTTATCTTGAAAGGAACAAGCGAATTGGTAAGCAGCTTACCGGGATTTACGATTGCATTTTTTGCACTGATCAACATTTTTCTTTTTAGCAACAGAAAACGCCAAATGAGAGTTTGCAACGTACTGTTTGTTATAGCGATCGGTGCGCTTTCTTCGGCTGTTTTGAAAATTACCGCCACATCTGCTGAGCTGAAAGCAAATGATTTCGATTATCAGTTTGGTATGGTTTGGCCAGTGATTGCCATCATTTTTACCTACATGGCAAAACATGCCATCCAGAAGGATGAAAAATTAGTACGATCTGCCGACAGATTGAGATAAGCTATTGCTGATGCAAAAAACCTTCATTAAAAATCTTGCACTTCTGCTTGCGCTGAATTTGCTGATCAAACCATTTTGGGTTTTCGGCATCGAGCGTGAAGTGCAGGAAGTGGTGAAGACAGAAAATTACGGGCTTTACTTTGCTCTGTTTAACTTTTCATTTCTGCTCAATATTTTACTTGATTTTGGGATTACCAATTTCAACAACAAAAACATCGCACAAAACAACCACCTGATTACCAAGCATTTTTCAAGCATCTTGGTGCTGAAGTTGATGTTGGGTATTGCCTTCATGGTTGTAACCTTATTGGCAGGAATGCTTCTTGGCTACAACAGCGATCAAATTCACCTGCTTACAATGATGGGCCTGAATCAATTTCTGGCTTTTATGATCATGTACTTACGGTCAAATCTGGCGGGACTTCACCTATTTGCCACCGATAGTATTATATCTGTATTGGATCGTTCGTTGATGATTCTGTTTTGTAGTATTCTCCTCTGGGGCAATGTATTAGACCATCCGATGACAATCGAATTGTTTGTTTACACGCAAACATTTTCATACTTCCTCACTTCCATCATTACATTGTTTATAGTGATGCGTAAGGCAAAATTTACGCGACTCAAATGGAATTATCCCTTTTTCATTCTCATCTTGAAAAAGAGCTTGCCATTTGCGATTTTGGTTTTGTTAATGACTTTTTACAACCGTGTAGATGCTGTGATGTTGGAGCGCATGCTGCCCGATGGTGCACTAGAAAGTGGTATTTACGCTGCAGCTTACCGGGTTTTGGATTCTGCCAATATGTTTTCATTTCTATTTGCAGGCTTGTTGCTTCCGATGTTTGCTCGGATGCTTCGGTACAAAGAATCGGTTGAACAGCTTGTTAAATTGGCGTTTTCAATACTTATCACTCCTGCAGTGGTGGTGGTGGTGGCAAGCCTTCTCTACAGCGAAGACGTCATGGGCATGCTGTACAAGCAACATGTTGCGGAATCGGCTGGTGTATTTTCGATTATTATGGGTTGTTTTGTAGCTACATCGCTGACCTATATTTTCGGTACTCTGCTTACGGCCAACGGAAACTTAATGCAATTGAACTTGATGGCAGCTTCTGGAATGGGCCTTAACTTATTGCTAAATATCATTCTGATACCGCATTACAAGGCAATTGGCGCGGCATATTCAAGTGTAATTACACAATTCATTACTGCTCTTCTTCAAATTTATTTAGCACAGCGAATTTTCAAATTCAGAGTCAATTATAGGCTTCTTGTTCAGTTGGTGATATTTGTTTTGTCTGTTTTCTTGATTGGGGTTTTGTGTAAAAACTTATTCGACGATTGGCTAAAAGGAATTTTAGTTTTGCTGCTTGGCGGAACGCTTTCAGCCTTTGCAATCGGGTTGCTGCATGTAAAGTCAATCTTCAGAATCATGAAGTACGGATAGCAAATACATCGTGAAGTAAGTGTAAAGTAGTACATTTGCGCCTTTGACAAATCCTAACCAGTAAGCGGAATTCATGGAAAACTCCCCATCGGGCAGCTTGTTTGATTCAACCAATCTAGTAATATTCCTTTGGCAGAAACGTAAGCAAATCATTATTGCTACGCTGATTGCGGCGGTTGCCTCAATTATTTTTTCGTCAGATTTTTTTATCAAACCAAAGTTTAAGTCGGCAGTAATTCTCTTCCCGACAACCAACAGTTCCATTTCGAAATCACTCTTGAGTGAGAACCAATTTGAAAAGGAAAACATCCTTCAGTTTGGTGAGGAAGAGCAAGTGGAGCAAATGCTTCAGATTCTTAACTCTGATGAAATTCGCGAAAGGGTAATTGAAAAGTTCAATTTGATCGATCATTATCGAATCGACAAGGATTCGGACTATCCGATGACTAAATTGAACCAAAAATTCGAAGAAAATATTTCTTTCAACAGAACGGAGTATTTGTCGGTAAGAATTGATGTACTCGATGAAGATCCAAAATTGGCGGCTGTTATAGCCAACGAAATTGCCGCATTGCTCGATACGGTAAAAACCCGTATGCAACATGAACGTGCCCGACAAGCATTGTCGATTGTTGAGAAGGAATACCGCGATTTTGAGCGTTACCTGCAAGCGCGTGAAGACACACTCAATAAACTGCGAGCTTTAGGTGTTTTGGATTATGCTTCTCAGGTTGAACGTTTGAGTGAAGCTTACGGTAAAGCCCTTTTGGCCAACAATAACAATGCAGTTAGAACCATCAATGAACAGATGGCGATTCTCGCAAAATATGGCGGTTTATCGATGTCCATCGAGCAAGATATGGAGCACGACCGGAAGAACCTCAGCATGCTGAAAACCAAGTATGAAGAAGCCCGCGTTGATGCAACAGACAAAATTCCACACAAATTCGTTGTGAATCTTGCCAAGCCTGCCGAAAAGAAAACGTATCCAGTTCGTTGGTTGATTGTGGTGGTTTCGTCTATTTCTACTTTTCTACTGGCAATTGTTGTTGTGCTAATTCTCGAGAATATCCGAAGAATGCGTAACAATATTAAAGTTGGCTAATCTACTCGACATAAAGGCATCGAACCGATTTAACAATTGGTTCTTCGGCATTGTGGCTGCATTTGTGGCGCTCAATTGCTGGCTATTAACGGAAGAGTTTTATTTCCTCCCAGCTATTCCATTGGTGTTGCTCATTATTTTATCGGCGCTGATGGCGATCGATAAACTGGTTTATTTTATCCTCTTTTTCACCCCACTTTCGTTAACGGTCGAATTCAACGAATTTGCGGCTTTAGCGCTGCCTACCGATCCTCTTTTATTTGGGGTGATGTTGGTGTTCTTTTTTAAACTGCTGTATGAAGGCGGTTTTGATAAGCGAATCACCCGGCACCCTGTTACATTGGCAATTATCTTCCACTTGTTGTGGATGTTTTTCACGACTCTCACATCGACCATGTTTTTGGTTTCGCTGAAATTCTTCTTGGCTCGCTTGTGGTTCGTTACCTGCTTTTATTTCATTGCCAGTCAGATTTTTCAGAAAGTTGAAAACATCCGACTTTGGATTTGGCTTTTCACCATCCCACTGAGTATTGTGATTATTTATTCGGTGATTCAGTTTTTCAATTTCAACATCGACAAAAATGCCCTTTACTGGGTGATGCAGCCTTTTTTCAAGGACCACACTATTTATGGAGCTGTAATAGCCATGATGCTGCCCATCATGTTTGTGTTTAGTTTCAACAAAAGCTACACGCCCAAGTACCGCTTTTTTTCGTTTGGGTTTTTCAGCATTATTTTAATCGGTATTGTTGTTTCCTACACCCGTGCAGCATGGCTGAGTATTGTTGGGGCTTATGGAATTTACCTCATTTACCTTCTCAAGATTAACTGGAAAATTGTTTTTGCAGGTTTCCTGTTGGTGATTTGTGGCTTATTTTACTACCAAGATGCGATCATGCTCAAAATTGGAAGAAACAAGCAAAGCTCTTCTCAAGATTTGGCCAAACACCTTCAATCGGTTTCGAATATTAAATCGGATGCGTCGAACCTTGAGCGAATCAACCGCTGGAGTTCTGCAATTAGAATGTTTAAAAAAGAACCGCTATTGGGCTTCGGACCTGGAACTTACCGATTTAAGTATGCACCGTTTCAACGGTCAACAGAGATTACCTATGTGAGTACAAACGCGGGTTCTTTGGGCAATGCACACAGCGAATATCTCGGCCCGATGGCTGAACAAGGATTGTT
>CAMCXT010000086.1 GCA_945883545.1 Chitinophaga pinensis
TAACTATGGATCTCTAAGTCGTTTTCGGAATTAACGATTCTGCCTTTTGAGAGCTTGATGTATCTTTTGAAGGTATCAACGCAGGATTTATAATCGTTCATAGCAAAATAGCCGATCATCAAACAGATGAAAATAGAATCCATACTTTCGCTGAAGGTGATCTGTTGGTAGGTCGTCATCAGCTTTTCGAGATTGTCGACGCCTCTAAGGATGTCGTCATTTTCGCCCAGCAGCAGCAATGCCGACCAAGCCAATCGGAAGTGAATGAGATCGTTGATGTGATCGGGTTCCCAAATGTCTTTAGCGATCAATTCTTCGCATCGTTTTGCCAAGCGTGCAATGTCGTTGCGGTCTTCGAGTGGAATTACTTGACGAAAATCTTCTCGGTGATTGATGGAGTGGTAACGAGAAAGGTAATATGTGCTCTTGATGGTGATGGCATACAGCTCAGGAATGTTTACGTAATTCTGCCAAAACTTTAAGAAGCGGTTATGTGTGAGCAGTTTCTGGTATTCGTTTTTGCCTTCTTTGCTGCTTAAATCGGTGGTGCTGAGGTTCAGTTTGTAGAAGCAGAATTTGCTGTACAGGTCTTCCATAAATGGAAGGGTAACAACACTGTATTTATTGAGTTCTTCTTCGAAATCGACTATTTCCTGCTGGACCTTTTCGGTGAGGTATTCGGTTGGGCGGTAATAATAAAGTAAGTAGAGGCTCGAGAATTTGCTTAAGATTCTGATTTTATGACATTCGGCATCGTGGAACGAAGCGAAATAGGCGAAATGAGTATCAAGCGATTTTAGAGCAGAATCGTCTTTTATTGAAATGTTGAAGTTCTTGCGCAGATACAGGTAAATCTGATGTGTTTTTGCATCACAATCGAGCACTTCGGTAATTCGGTGGCTGTAGCGCAATACTTCAGCATTCGATTTTTGGATGTGCGCTTGTTGACATAAAAACCGCAGCACCAAAGCTTGTGTTGTGAGGTCTTCAATTTTTTCGGCGATATCCAGAAGGATTTCAGCGAGAATATTGGCTTCTCGAAGCTTTCCGAGGTTGATTAATTCTTCGATTTTGGAGATGTTGTGCAACAAATACGAAGGATAATTTCGACTGAGAAATGCTGTTAAGCGAAATGTGTGCGACGCCAATTGGTTAAAACTCTTGCGTGTTTGTATGTCGTTTCGTTGGTAAACCAATGCACACAAATCGTCGGAGCTGATTGGATCAGTAAGGCTGTCGTTGATCGATTCTACCAGCCGGAGTGGAATACTTGCTTTGATGTCGCGCAGATATTGCATGAACTCTTCCTTGTGAAAAGGCGACATCAGCTTTACCACTTTTTGGATGGTAAGAAACTGTGGTTTTACAATTCTGCTGTTGTCTGCGGCGATCATTGGCACAAGATAAACAAAGGATCGAGTTTTTTAAATAGGAAAGGTCTTGGGATTTATAAATTCTTCGATAATAAACTGAATTTACATGCCGTTGGGAACGGGCCAGGGATTGACGCGGAAAGCCCGCACGCAGGAGGACTTGAAGCAAAAGCCCGTTTCATGGCCCCCGAAAAATGAGCTTGTAGTTGAGGTTGGATGATTTAGGGGGCAGTTGGCTTGTTTGACTTGCGAACTAAGTGTAAAAACCTATTTTTACCATCCCAATTTGTATGATTTGAAAACCGCTTTAATAACAGGAATCACCGGTCAAGACGGAGCTTATCTGGCTGAATTTCTGCTCAACAAAGGATATCGAGTGCACGGCATCAAGCGCCGTAGTTCGCTTTTTAATACCGATCGGATTGATCACCTGTATGAAGATCCACATATCGACAATGCAATGTTTTTCTTGCATTACGGTGATTTAACAGACTCGTCGAATCTCATTAGAATTATTCAAGAAGTGCAGCCCGACGAAATCTACAACCTCGGGGCGATGAGCCATGTGAAGGTAAGTTTCGATGAGCCTGAATACACTGCCAATGTAGACGGTTTGGGCACGCTGAGAATTTTAGAAGCGGTTAGATTGCTTAATCTGACGCAGAAAACGCGCATTTATCAGGCTTCTACATCGGAACTTTACGGTTTGGTGCAGGAAGTTCCTCAAAAGGAAACTACTCCATTCTATCCTCGGAGTCCGTATGCTGTGGCAAAGCTTTATGGTTATTGGATTACCGTGAATTACAGAGAGGCTTACAACATGTTTGCGGTAAATGGAATATTGTTTAACCACGAAAGTCCGAACCGCGGCGAAACCTTTGTAACCCGCAAAATCACACGCGCTGTTGCACAAATTGCGCTTGGAATGGAAGACAAACTTTACATGGGCAATATCGATGCGAAGCGCGATTGGGGCCATGCGAAAGACTACATCGAAGCGATGTGGCGAATGCTACAAGTGGATGTGCCTGAGGATTTCGTAATTGCAACGGGCGAAACCCGCACGGTTCGTGAGTTCTTGATTAGAGCTTTTGCTGAAGCTGGAATTGAAATTGGGTTCGAAGGTGAGGGTGTAAATGAGAAAGCTTTTGTGCGCTCATGCTCACATGCAGATTACCAACTTCCAATTGGCAAAGAGGTGATGAGCATCGATCCAACTTATTTCAGACCAACAGAGGTTGAACTTCTAATTGGTGATGCAACCAAAGCGCAGCAAAAATTGGGCTGGGTGCCGAAAATCAGTTTCGATGAATTGGTTAAAGACATGGTTGCATCTGATTTACAATTGTTCAGAAACAAGAAATACATCAACGAATACAATTCAGGCAATTGATGTCGGTGGAAAAGAGCGATAAGATTTATGTAGCTGGTCACCGAGGTATGGTTGGATCGGCTATTTGGCGCGCATTGGAAGCGAAGGGCTACACGAATTTAATTGGCGCTTCGTCGAAGGAATTAGATTTAAGGAGTCAAGCTGAAGTTGAAGCCTTCTTTGAGCGCGAGAAGCCAGCTGTTGTTGTGCTTGCGGCTGCAAAGGTGGGTGGCATTATGGCCAACAATATTTACAGAGCCGACTTTTTGTACGACAATCTTGCGATTCAGAACAACGTGATTCATAGTGCTTGGAAAAACGAAGTTAAAAAGCTTCTTTTCTTAGGGTCTTCGTGCATTTATCCGAAAATGGCAGAACAGCCTTTAAAGGAAGAATCGCTTTTGTCGGGGTTTTTAGAGCCCACCAATGAGCCGTATGCGATTGCAAAAATTGCAGGGATCAAAATGTGCGAATCGTACCGCAGGCAATATGGCTGCAATTTTATTTCAGCAATGCCAACCAATCTTTATGGCCCGAACGATAATTACGATCTGAACAATTCGCATGTGCTTCCTGCGCTGATTAGAAAAATGCATGAAGCCAAAGTGCAGCAAAAATCGGAAGTTGAAATTTGGGGCACTGGATCTCCACTGAGAGAGTTTTTGCATGTCGACGATTTGGCAGCAGCTTGTGTATTCCTTCTTGAACAATACAACGAAGAGCTTTTTGTGAATGTTGGCTTTGGATCTGACGTAAGCATTCGCGACTTGGCTTTTTTGGTGAAGAAAATTGTTGGGTTTGATGGAGATTTGAAATTCGACACAAGCAAACCCGATGGAACGCCAAAGAAATTGATGGACTCTCGTAGAATCAATGCGATGGGCTGGAAGCCACAAATTACATTGGAAGCTGGAATTTCTGCTACGTATGCTGAGATAGCTCCTTCGTTTTGATCTTTTGATTTGATTGTCAATAAAATAGCATTGAAGAAAAAATATTAGATTTGCCACCCTGAGTGAAACCTGTGACCGACGCTAACGATAATTCCTGGAACCTAATAATAAAGCCCAAAGGGAAGCTCTTTGATTTCAATTTCAAGGATCTTTGGGATTATCGGGATTTATTGATTTTGTTAGTTCGTAGGGATATTGTTACTGTTTATAAGCAAACTCTACTTGGTTTTTTTTGGTTCATTATTCCTCCAGTACTCAATGCATTAACTTATGTGATTATTTTTGGGTTGTTTGCCAAGGTACCAACGGGTTCCGACAACCTAATCCTGTTTTACTTGAGCGGCGTCATTGCTTGGGGATATTTTGCTGATTGTATTAATAGAACTTCATCAACCTTCCGGGCCAATGCTTCTATTTTTGGGAAGGTTTATTTTCCGCGCTTGATAGTTCCGATGGCCTCTGTTCTTTCGGCTTTGGTGAAGTTTTTTGTTCAGTTTGCCTTTTTAATTGTGGTGATGGCATATTTCGGCATCACCGGCTTTGCGCCTAATGTACAATGGCAAATCATCTGGGTGTTGCCGTTTATCTTGTTGCTTATGGCCCTTTCGGGGATGGCAATCGGACTAATCATTTCATCGCTTACCACCAAGTACCGCGACTTGAGTAACATTGTGCCATTTGCTGTACAGTTTTTAATGTACGCCACACCTGTAATTTATCCGTACACCTTTTTCCCTGAAAAATTGCGTTGGATTTTCGATTGGAATCCTTTGAGTCCGATGATCGAAATTTTCCGACACTTATTGATGGGTACCGATCGTTTGAACTTACTCCAACTTGGAGGAAGTGCTTTGTTTACCTTGGTTCTTTTGTTTATTGGACTTGTGATGTTCAATAAAACGGAGCGCAACTTTATGGATACTGTGTAAGCCTATGAAAACAGTTGTACACGTAGACCAAGTATCGAAAATGTTCCGTTTGGGAGATGTAGGTTCCTCTACACTCACTGAAGATATAAGGGCTGTTTACCATAAACTTACAGGAAAATCGAATCCGCACTTGATCACTGCCGATGCTAACGATCGTGTGGCTAAAGGAACTTCCGATTACGTATGGGCACTGAAGGATATCAACTTCGAAGTGAAAGAAGGAGAAATAGTAGGCCTAGTTGGAAGAAACGGAGCGGGTAAATCAACCTTGTTGAAGATTCTATCAAGAACTACTGCACCAACGCAAGGCCAAATTAAAATTCGTGGTAAAGTAGCTTCATTACTTGAAGTTGGAACTGGCTTTCACCCTGATTTGAGTGGAAGAGATAACATCTATCTCAACGGTACCATTCTCGGGATGCGGAAAGCCGAAATCCAAGCAAAATTCGATCAGATTGTTGAATTTGCTGGTGTTCAGCGTTATATCGATACGCCTGTAAAGCGATATTCTTCGGGCATGTATGTGCGTCTTGCGTTTGCAGTGGCAGCGCATCTTGATCCTGATATCCTTATTATCGATGAGGTTCTAGCCGTGGGCGATGCCGAATTTCAGGCAAAATGTCTCGGTAAAATGAAAGAGGTTTCAGACCAAGGCAGAACAGTTTTGTTTGTTAGTCATAACATGGGTGCAGTGGCAGACCTTTGTACACGTGCAATTATGTTAAAACAAGGAACGCAATTCATGGATGGCGACACCGATGATGTGATCCGTGCATATGTAAAGCAGAACATGAATACCGGACTGAAAGACCAATCTGCCTTGAACGATCCTACAGTTCGACGCGGCAATGGAGCCGTTCGTTTTGAGCACATCGAAATGCTCAACTCGGCAGGCCAACAAACGAACGAATTCAATCCCGGCGAAAAGGTGGTTGTGAAAATGACTGTCAAGGTGAATGAAGATGTTGATGATTTGTTGGCGAGTATCTCTTTGAGATCTGGTAGAACCAGAGATGTGGTTACTTCTACTGGTAGAAACCAAGTTGCAAACGGACCTTTCAAAGCAGGCCAAACTTTACAACTTACTTATGAATTTAACGCTTTGCCACTTCGGCCTGGCGTATACGAAACGTATTTTTGGCTTGGCGACAACCGAGCTGAAACAGCTTTCGATGTGGTCGATAACCTTTTAGCACCTTTGGTGGTGAACATCCCGGAAGGGACAAATTCGCTACATGTGATTGGTTACTTTGACCTTCCTTTTACATTTGAACAAAAACTTTTTTGACAAGAATCTACGAACATGCCTCTTAACGATAAGCGAATCCTGATCACCGGCGGAACCGGTTCTCTTGGAAAAAAACTGGTAGAAATCATCCTCAAGCGATATCCAGATGTGAAACGCTTGGTGATTTTTTCTCGCGACGAATTGAAGCAGTTCGAGATGAGCCAAGATTTTCCAGAAAGTAAATATCCATGCATCCGCTATTTCCTAGGAGATATCAGAGATGCATCGAGACTTCGTCGTGCTTTCGAAGGTATTGATGTGGTTATTCATGCAGCAGCCCTAAAACAAGTGCCTGCCGCGGAGTACAATCCGTTTGAGTTTATCAAAACGAATGTTTTAGG
>CAMCXT010000087.1 GCA_945883545.1 Chitinophaga pinensis
CAGATGCTGTGCGATTTTGCTGGCGGCGCTGCTTTGGTTTACCTTTCATCTCGGTACAAAATTTTTAGTTTAATCGTTCCTACGTGGACTTGGGCGGCAATCTGCAGCTTTGGTCTAGGTGTTTACTTAACTTTTTCAGATCAGCATCAGTTGCATGAAATCGGCTGGCAAGCTGGTTTGTTGTGCTTTATCAATACCACTTATACGCTACACATTCACCTGCTCAACGGTCGCGAGTGGTTCAAGTTGGCTTCTGGCTTATTGCTGCTTCAGGCGTGTATAACCTTCGTTAGTTTGTTCTTTATGTTGCGGTCGGAGCCAGCGGTGTTGGATTATTTTTATGCGCTTTATGTGAGTTGGGGAACACTTTGGTTGGTGTCTATAGCCTGCATTTATTTTATTCGGAAGGATACACAGCTGCTCGATGATGCCAAACTCGCCGCTTTCAACATTCGGAAAGACATACGAAGACTTTTCAGCACTGGAGCAGCGAATCAATTTGGGCACTTGCTTCAATTTTTTAATCAGCGGATTTTCTTTTGGTTTATGCCAGCCTACGGATTGGGTATTTATTCGAATGCAGTTGCATTGAGCGAATCTATCTGGATGATTGCTGGAAGTGTGGCGATGGTTCAATACGGGAAAATTGCGAACATGAGCGACCAGAAAAAGGCCGCCGAACTCACCGCCGAGCTCTTTCGAGCAACACTTTGGTTGAGCTTCTTTGCTGTGCTTGCCGCTGCTATAATTCCTGCGGGATTTTACGAATTACTTTTCGGACCAGCTTTTAAAGATGTAAAACGTAGTTTGGTTGTGTTACTTCCTGGCGTTTTGTTTTTGTCGGGTTATTTAATCATCGGTCATTATTTTTCCGGTACCGGGAAGTTTTACAGAAACAATTTGGCGATTCTCTTTGGTGTGCTTGTAACTGCAATCGGTTTTCTATGGATGCATTTTTTAGGAAATAACAAGCCCGATGAAATATCTGCTGCAGCGATCACGAGCGTTGCCAATTTCGCCATCTTTTTTTCCGTTATTTGGTTTTTCAAAGCCGACAGTGGTATTCATTGGAAGTCGCTCATTCCCAGATGGAATGATGTTCAGCGATTCGTGAAATGGTTCCGCCCGGCAGCCTGAGCAATGTCGAATCAACGTAAAATTAGTAAGTTCTTCAGGGCTGTTGCCAAAGTGATTAAACAGCCGGCACTGCTCAATCTTGTGCTCGATCAAGAAGATGATCATCAACAGGAGATGCAGAAAATCAAATCATTGGAACATGGTTTTCCAGAACTCCAATTTTGGGATTTAATGCCTGAAAGCTCCATCACCATTGAACCATTTGCATTTTTAGAAGGAGGATCTTTGGTAACCGATTTGGCATTGATCCGCATGATGGCCTTGAAAATTAATGCCCAGAAGTATTTTGAAATAGGAACATGGCGCGGTGAAAGTGTTATGCAAGCGGCTGCTTCGGTGCCCGAATGTTATACTTTGAACCTCTCGGCCGACGAAATGCATCGACGCAACTGGGACAAAAAGTACATCGCTTTGCATGGTCATTATTCTCGCGGAAATGCTCGTGTCACTCACCTTGAAGGTGATTCTAGATCGTTCGATTTTTTGCCATTTGTGGCCCAACAAGATTTGGTTTTTGTAGACGGCGACCATCATTTCGATTCGGTGGTTCAAGACACACAATCGGCGTTTCGGTTGGTAACACCCAAAACTGGTGTGATTATCTGGCACGACTACGGCCACAATCCAGAATCGGTTCGTTGGAATGTGCTTCACGCGATTTGGAAAGGGACGCCTGAAGAATTCCGTAAAAATTTATACACCGTTTCTAATACACTTTCGGCAGTGTATTATCCGTATGGCGATCTCCAAGCGGGAATTAGACAATATCCTGCCACACCGAATCCTGGTTTTAGCGTTGAATTGAAGAAATACAAAGGCTAATGTGCGGAATTGCAGGCGCATTTTACCGGAATGGCTTCTCCTCAGAAGTATTGCTGAAGATGAGTCGCAGGATGCGCCACCGCGGACCTGACGGGGAAGGATTTCTTTTCATCAACCAAGACCAATACACACCCGTTTCAGGATCTGATACCACTGCCAATTGTTTCAATGGAAGATTTAATTGGTTGCCTAAATCATCTGAATTTCATGCTCAAACCATCCAAGGAGGATTTGTGCACCGACGTTTGGCCATTATTTCTACCGACGAAAGTGGTCACCAGCCCATGTTGTATGATGATCGTTACTGGATTACCTACAACGGTGAGATTTACAATTATCTAGAAATTCGGTCAAGGCTAGAAGCTGAAGGTTTTTCGTTTCAAACCGAATCGGATACCGAAGTGATCTTGGCAGCTTACAAACGCTGGGGGAAATCCTGTCTAGATCATTTTAACGGTATGTGGGCTTTCTGCATCTTCGATAGCGAAAAGAAAGAACTCTTTGCAGCCCGCGACAGATTTGGTGTGAAGCCATTTTATTATCATCAATCAGCAAGTAAATTCCTTTTCGCATCCGAATACAAAGTTTTACTTGCGAGTGGAGCTGTTTCTACAGAACTAAACGAGCAAGCGGTTTTCGATTATTTTGTTTTTAGTGAGATTGAATATCAGCCTGAAGGCTTTTTCGAACAGATCACCGAGCTAAATCCAGGGCACTGGCTCACGTATGATTTGCATTCTGAAAACCTTGAAACGGCTCGTTACTATAGCCTTCCTTTTGTAAACGAAAGTTCGAATTGTAAATATTCGTTCGAAGAGTTGATCGAAATCACCCGTGAGAAGTTGCTTGAAGCCATACGCATCCGACTTCGCGCCGATGTTGAAGTTGGTTCTTGTTTGAGTGGTGGGCTCGACAGTTCGACCATTGTAGGCATGATGCGCAATCTTTTGCCGGAGCATCAACCGTTACACGTATTTACAGCCATGTTTCTGGGTAAGGAAGCCGATGAAAGTACGTGGGCTAGACAGATGGCCGGTTTCGCAAATGCCATATCCCACGAAGTGGAACCAACTGCAGAGATGCTTTTGGAATCGCTCGATGAGCTCAGCTTTGCACTCGATTTGCCGATTTGGTCGACCAGCACTTTCGCACAGTTTTCTGTGATGAAATTGGTGCAGAAAAACGGCTTAAAGGTGGTTTTAGATGGTCAAGGTGGAGATGAGTTATTTGGCGGTTATGCACCACACTTGTACTTTTTCTGGAAAGGGCTTGAAGCGCAAAAGCGAAAACACGAAATGCAGGCATTCGGAAAAGGTGCTTCACAATTCAGGTTTAAGCAGTGGTTGAGGTTCGAAGGTGTTTTCAAAACGGGCAGCAGACTTTCATCTTCGGTTTATCGAAAGTATTTTCAGGGATTGAATTTACTGAACTCGGAGTTTTATGCTCAAAATAGGTTGAGGTTTGATAAAAAGGATCACACGAATTGGTCCAATTTAAACAGTCGCTTGGCTTGGGAAATGGACAATTCCACCTTGAAGGCCTATTTGCGTTGTGAGGACCGCTGTTCGATGTGGCATTCGGTAGAAAGTAGAACCCCATTTGCCGATGATCATGTTTTGGCCGAATGGCTTTTCTCCCTTCCGGGGAAAATGAAAATTGTGGAAGGAAGGGGAAAAGTGCTTCTTCGTGAAGCGGCCAAGCCATATCTTCCAAATTCGATTTACAACAGAACCGACAAGAAAGGCTACACCACGCCAAACAATGAATGGATCAGAAAAATCTCGCCTGAGTTAAAAGATTTGTTCACTCAAACTGACATTTCGCGGTTTATTGATCTCAAAAAACTAGACTTGAATTACGATAAGTTCTTTCAACCAATTGATAATCAAGACAATGGAAGGATTTTTAAATTTATCAGCTTCGCATCTTGGTACAAAAGTCTGAATAAACTGTCCGATAAAGATTAATTTTTGATCTATTCATGGTTATTATTCCCTAAGGTTTTTTGGAAATTAATAAATAGATTTGCCATTCTTCGATCTTAAAAACACAATCGTCACATGAAACAGAAATTTTACAAAGTTTTTGCTGCAGGATTGATTTTACTTGGAACTGGTAGTATTGTTGCGCAAACCAACAGAATTTCATTGCGCCCAACTGTCCAATCTAATGTAAAGGCAACTAAGCTTCCTAATCCGGCAAGATTCAGTCAAGAGTTTACAGGTATTCCTTTCTTGACACCTAATCCAACAACATCATCTTTTAACAATGCAGCTCCAAGAGCATTTGGTCCAGAAGTAAAAATTGGCCAAACGCTTTACGATTTGCAAACCAATTCTTCTATTCCACAACGAATCATCAATCATGGTGATGGAACGCTTTCTACTTCATGGACTTTTAGTGCAGAAGCTGGAACGCCTTGGGCTGACCGTGGAATGGCTTACCATTATTTCAATGGAACAGCTTGGGTAAATTTACCTGATTACGAAAGTGCTAGTGCAATTACCCGTGTTGAAGGAGCTACACGTACTGGTTTCGGTTCAATTGGCCGTATCAATGGTGTGGGCGATATCATCGTAGCGCACAATGCTGGAACGCCTTCACAGGCTTTGGTTGTGAGCCGCAATCCTAACTTGGATGAAACTCAAAACTGGATCAGTTCAGTAGAAACAGAAATGTCGCTTATTTGGCCAAGAATGGCTGTTGGTGGCCCTGATGGAAAAACAGTTCACGTGATCGGTTTAACTGAACCTTCAGGTGGAACATTCACAGGAACTCCTTTGAATGGTATCAACGGTGCGCTTTTGTATAACCGTTCTACCGATGGTGGACAATCGTTCGATCAAACAATGATTCAATTGCCAGGTGTGGATTCTTCAATTTTCGAAGGCTTCTCTGGTGATGCATACGCAATCGATGCACGCGGAAACACTGTAGCATTCGTTTCAGGTGAATCTAATTCACGCGTAATGCTTTGGAAATCTAACAATAACGGAACTACTTGGGATACTACAACCATCCTTTCTTTCCCTTACGAGCCTTGGAATGACCAAATCACCGACTTAGATGGTGATGGCGATGCAGATTCAATTTTGGTAGATGGAACATACCAAACTGAGTCGATTACTGTAGCTGATGGAAATTTTGCTATCGTGATAGATAACAACAACCAAGCTCACGTTTGGTTTGGTGCCATGAATATGCAGAACAGTGAGGTTGACGTTGATCAAGCTTACAGTTATTTCCCTGGAGTTTCTGGAATTCTCTATTGGAACGAAGGTCTTGAAACAGACAGTTTGATTCTTGCTGCAGATGTTGTTGATGACAATGCTGACGGAACAATTGATGTAACAGTAGGTTATCCGAACGATGGTCCAGTTCCTTACAATTCTGGTTTAACAACTTTCCCAAGTGCTGGTATTGATGCTGCAGGTACACTTTATTTGAGCTACGCTGGATCTAAAGAAGGTGCTGATTACCGTCCAGTTGGTCCAAACTACAAGCATATCTACTTAACCAAATCGGTTGACAACGGAACAACTTGGGTTGCTCCAGTTGACTTAGTTGGTAGCGAAATCGATGGATTCGATCAATTTGCAGAATACACTTACGCTGCCATTGCGAAATTGGTGGATGAAGATGTTCACATGATTTACCAAAGAGATGGTTTCCCTGGTTCTGCTGTAACTATTAATGATGGAGCTGTTCACCCGAACGGATCAGAAAACGACATCATTTACCTTTCGGTTCCAAATAACTTCGACCAAGTTGGTTTGAAAAAAGTTTCTGCATCAACTATCGAAGCGAATCTTCTTCCAAACCCTGCGAATGAAGCAACTCAGTTAACTTTCCAATTGGAGCAAACTGAAAACGTAACAATCAACATCACCAATTTGCTTGGTCA
>CAMCXT010000088.1 GCA_945883545.1 Chitinophaga pinensis
GCTAAAGCAGCATTGAATGTGCAAGCGTTACCGTAAGAAGAAACAGCATCACTGTATTTCCCGTTTGCTACAGCAAGATTTGCTTGATTGTAAACTGTTTCTTTATTGTTGCCCGCAGCGCTGAAGAAACCTGCAGCTGCTTTACGGTCGCCACTAGCAGCCGAAACTGCACCTAGGTTGTTCTGAATCATATTGTTTTTTGCTACAATGCGGCTTGCTTTTTCGAATTCTGATTTGGCTTCAGCGAACTTTCCTTGCATGAAGTACACATAACCCATGTTGTTGAATCCACGGAAATCTTCAGGGAAACGACGAGCAAAAGACTGATATACTTTAAATTTATCATCCATTGATGATTGCAAACCAGCACCGTACATCAATTCTTCCATGCCCAAAGAATCAGGAGAAGAAATTGCCATTGTGCGGATTTGGTCATCAGTGCGAACACGAAGTTTAGTCACCAAGTTGATTTCAGCTCTTCTCAATTTCGGGAAGTAAGCCTCATAGATTGGATCGTAGCTTGCCAATTCACGGAATTGTTGTTCACGTGCTTCAGGATCATTAACAGTATTGATGATACTCAAAGCTGCATCCTTACCATTGATCGATGATGAAGACAACATGTTCTTCAATCCATCCCAGTCTTCATAGTTAGAGGTGATCTTGTTGTAGAAACCTTCTTTGTTTTCGTAGCCTTTAACTTTATTTTTCTTGAAGCGGCTCATAATTAGCTTAGCTCCTTCTTCAGCGCGGTTATCGGAAAGTTTCGAATTGCGCTCTAACTCTCCTTCTGGAGAAGCAAATCCATATACATCCAAACGAACAAATTCAGAACTGTCTTTCGCAGCGCGGTCGATGAATCTGTTCATGTTTTCAGTTTCATCGCTTTTTAGCTCAACACCACGAACGTCCCAAGAATCAACTAGGAAGTAAAGATTAGATTTTTGGGTAACAGTTGGGTTCTTGTCGAAATTATCGACAGCAGCCATCACTTGGTAATCTTTTTGAAGCCAAAGAGGCGTTACGATTGTTCCTTCTGCAATTTTAACCTCAGGAAGTTCTGTAGACTTGTTCTTGTAGGTTGCTGTAGCCTTCAAAATAACTTCTGCCGACTCCATTCCAGATACGTAGAGGAAACGATCAGAAACTGAGAATTTTCCACCTTCAGCGTAGGTAATACTTTGACCTGATCCTTCAAGTTTCTCACCTTTCAAAGTAAGTTCCTTAAGCGGTTTCTCGCCTCCATTGTATCTAACTACAGGGGTTACGCTAAAGTTTGCTTTTTTGTGAAAATACTTTGGAGGAAAGGCAACGTTCACAGTAATTCTCACACTATCACCATGGAGTTCTAGTGGATCTGGATTTACTGTGTAGGAAATTTTACCGGCATCCTTGATCATTTTCTTAATACCGCAACCGTTCAGGAAAATAAGACCTGATACTGTTAATAGTGTAAAACCAACACTTCTGAGAAGTTTCATTATGAATATTTTTAAATCAGTGCAAAATTGGCTGCAATAATACCAAAGCTTTCAACACGTGCAGCATATTTATAAACAGATAACAGCATGCATAAAAACAGCCTTAAGCACTAATTATCAATGATTTATAAAAACCTCTGTAAGAAATTTGTCAATATTGTTAAATGAAATCATCGGGTTCAATTTTTTGTAAGATTTGATTCTGTACTTGTTTTGCCATTGATTCAATAGATACGCCAGTTTGAGGATGCACCCAATCAGGCCAAACTTCAAGCAATGGAACCAATACAAATGCTCGGTCATGGATGCGGGGATGCGGAACTTGCAAATCTTCAGTTTGAATAATTTTACTCCCAACAGCAAGAATATCTAAATCCATCGGTCGATCAGAATATCCATTTTGCAGTCGAATCCTTCCCATATCCGCTTCGATAGCCATTAAAATCTCCAACACTTCCAAAGGCTCCAATTGGGTTTCCACTTTTACTACAGCATTGAGAAATAAATTATCCGACTGATAACCAACCGCTTTAGATTCATATAAACCAGAAACCTGAATAATTCTTAATCCATGGTGTAACATTTTTTTTAAAACTGTACTCACAGAAAGGATGCGGTCGCCTTGGTTGGTTCCAATTCCTATGGCAATTGTATTCATTCCATTTGGTTTGATCTTCGTGCCGCAATTTCAGTACATTGCTCAAATAAAAATATATCTATGCGCGCTTTTTTTAAAATGGTGTTTGCCACCATGACAGGTTTGTTCTTTACCTTCTTACTCTTCTTTATTTTCCTTTTAATGATTATTTCTGCAGGAAGCAGTAAAAAAGAAGTTGAGATAAAAGATAATTCTATCATTCATCTAACCCTTAACTCTCCAATTCCTGATAGAAGCAACGAAAATCCATTCAATGGAGCAAGCTTCAGCGGTTTAGGCGACGGGCCAATGTTGGGGCTAAACGACATCCTCGACAATATCGACAAGGCCGCTGCCAATCCTTCCGTGAGCGGAATGTTTCTCGATCTTGAAAACATTCCAGCAGGTATTGCCACCATCGAAGAAATTCGAGACGCTTTGATCAAGTTCAAAAAATCAGGGAAGTATATTTATGCTTACAGTGAGGCTTTTTCGCAACCGAGCTATTATTTGGCAAGTATTGCCGACAAAATTTATCTGCATCCTACGGGATTAGCCGAACTTAAAGGACTACGATCTGAAATTATGTTCTTCAAAGGAACATTGGATAAATTAGGTGTTGAACCTCAGGTTTTTCGCCACGGAAGATTCAAAAGTGCTGTAGAGCCCTTTCTTCAAGATAAACTCAGCGACTCGAACCGCGAACAAGTACGCACATTTCTTTATTCAATTTGGAACCATATGATCAAAGGTATTTCTGAGGGCCGAAAGATTCCACAAGAAGAGCTATACAAAATCGCCTCAGAGTTATTGGTTACAAATGCGGTTTCGGCAAAACAATATAAGCTTGTTGATGAACTCAAATACCGCGATGAAGTGCTAGAAGAGTTGAAAGTGAAATCAAGCGCAGAAAGCATCGACAAATTACCGATGGTTACCTTGTCTGAAATGAAAGATGCAGAAGATCTCCGCGACAAAAGAAAAGGAGATAAGATCGCTGTGATTTATGCCGAAGGTGATATCGTAGATGGTGAAGGCAATGATGGCCAAATTGGCTCCATTGGATGTTCAAAGGCGATTCGCAAAGCACGTTTGGATGAAAAAGTTAAAGCTGTTGTAATCCGCGTGAACTCGCCAGGAGGATCGGCTCTAGCCTCTGAAACAATCTGGAGAGAAGTAGTACTCACCAAGAAAATCAAACCAGTGATTGTTTCAATGGGCAATGTTGCTGCTTCAGGTGGATACTACATTGCCGCCCCAGCTGATGTGATTGTTGCAAGTCCGAATACCATTACCGGTTCGATCGGAGTGTTTGGACTGTTTTTCAATGGAAAAGGGCTGGTCAATAAATTGGGAGTTACCATCGACACGGTTAAAACAACGCCAATGGCGGATATCATGACAGGTTCAAGAGCTGTAACTGCGCGCGAATCTGAAATCATCCAAGCAGAAATTGAACGCATTTATGACAACTTCATTTCCCGTGTAGCTGAAGGCAGAAAAATGAGCAAAGCAGATGTTGATTCAATTGCTCAAGGCCGTGTTTGGACAGGTGCAGACGCGAAAAGGCTGAAGCTTGTTGATGAATTTGGAGGTTTAGAAAAAGCCATCGAAATTGCAGCGAAACGCGCTAAACTAGACAACTACAGAATCCTAGAACTTCCTTTCGTAGAAGATCCAGTGATGAAATTCTTCAGAAAACTTAGTGGGGAAAAAGAACAAGATGTAGTTGAGAAAGTGCTCGGACCGAGCTACAAGTACTACAAACAAATGGACCATTTGATGAACATGAACAAATATCAAACGAGAATTCCATATGAAATAGAAGTGTATTAATGTACACTTAACGCTAATTGAAAGGGCTGTTCCAATCGGGATGGCCCTTTTTATTTTCCTCACAGGTTCTGTAAAGTCTGTTGATGAAAATGGGAAAAAACAACCATGAATTTTTGATTGATTGGAAGTAATATTGTGCAATGAGCAACAAGGAAATCTCAAGAGCACTTCGCATGTTAGCCGGCTTGATGGAACTACATGATGAAAATCCATTCAAAATTAAATCCATCACCAATGCTGCCTTTCAGGCTGATAGAACTCCGCTTCCAATAGCAGAAATGACGGAAACAGAAATCTTGAATATCCCAGGCATTGGAAAAAGTATGGCTGCAAAAATTTATGGCCTATTGAGCACCGGTTTGGATCCAGAAATGGATGAGATACTTGAAAAAACACCTACCGGCATTGTCGAAATCATGCAGATTAAAGGGATTGGACCGAAAAAAGTTCGAACACTTTGGCAAGAGCTTGAAATTGAATCGCCAGGTGAATTGCTCTATGCATGTAATGAAAATCGATTGATTGATCTCAAAGGTTTTGGTGCAAAGACGCAAGAAAGCATTCGACAATCGCTAGAATTCTCGCTACTAAATGTTGGTAAATTGCATTATGCAGAAGCAGAAGCTGCAGCAATTGAAACCATTCATATGCTGGAAGAACGAATTGAATCTGCAAGATTTGAAGTTACTGGTGAAATTCGTCGCCAGAACGAAACAATCGACCACTGTGACCTAATTTGTATTGCCAACACTTTGCCCGATTTCGAAAAACTATCCAACGACCAATTTCAATTTTCATCGTATGGTGATTTTACCCTTTTGGAAACTTCAGCTGGATATCGATTCAGGATTTTCTACAGCCAAACTGAGGAAGCCACATGGAAACAATTTGTCTTAACAGGTCCTGAATCACATGTAATCGAAACAGGTGCTTCACCAAATACATATTCAACTGAAAGCGAAATCTACAGTTCTATAAATCATGCATTCATTCCTCCTGCACTTCGCGACTGGCAGATAGAAAAGGCTACTCAACTTGCAAAAAATGAGGCGATTTCAGAAAACGATATCAAAGGAATTTTGCATTGCCACAGTACTTGGAGCGATGGCGCCGACACGCTTCAAAATATGGCCAAAGCCACTCAAGCATTGGGCAAATCGTATTTCGGAATCTGCGACCACAGCAAATCTGCATTTTATGCAAATGGATTGAGCATAGAACGCGTGGTTCAGCAACATGAAGAGATTGAGAAACTAAATAAAAACTTCAAAAACTTTAAGATTTTTAAAGGCATCGAATCGGACATTCTTTCGGATGGATCGCTTGATTATCCCGATGAAATTCTCTCTTCCTTCGATTTCATCGTTGCATCTGTGCATTCGGCGCTCAGAATGGATGAAGATCGAGCAACTACAAGGCTAATTAAAGCGGTTGAAAATCCGTACACGACGATTCTTGGTCATCCAAGCACGCGCTTATTACTCTCCCGAAAAGGCTTCCCGATAAACTATCCAAAACTCATAGATGCTTGTGCGGCTAACGGTGTGAGCATCGAATTGAATGCCCATCCATACCGTCTCGATATCGATTGGAGGATGATTCCACTCTG
>CAMCXT010000089.1 GCA_945883545.1 Chitinophaga pinensis
GCCGACATCCACAACAAGGCAGAAGTAGTTTTTCGAAACGGTGAAATCGGACAAGCCATGCGCGCATCTTCGACATACCCATTTTTCTACAAGCCAATCGTAGTCGACGACAAACTGCTTTTTGATGGTGGATTGTATAACAACTTCCCTGCAGATGTAATGTATCAAGATTTTTTGCCCGATATTATCATTGGAAGTACCGTTGTCGTTGAAATGTCGCCACCAAACGAGGACGATATTCTTGGTCAAATCAAGAACATGCTCATGGAAAGAACTTCCTACACTGAGGTTTGTGAAACCCAAAGCATGCTCATTGTAAGGCCCAAAATACCCAAAGTGAGCATTCTCGATTTTTCGCAATCCAAGGCCATGGTTTCGGCAGGGTTCAATTCTACTTTGCTTCGCATGGATGAGATCAAAAAGATGGTTTCCCGCCGTGAAGATTCTTTGGCATTACACGAAAAACGCTTGAAATTCAAATCGAAATTCAAGCCCCTCATTTTTAAAGATCTTACCATCGAAGGGCTCACCAAAAACCAATCTGCTTACATAAAAGGTGTGCTTGGTTCTAACAAATACCCGATCACTTCCGATGCACTCCGTCCGGTTTACTTCCGTTTAGCACTCGATGATAGGATCAAGAAGATTTATCCGATTGCTCGGTATGATAGCACATTGCAGGGTTTTAGGTTGAAGTTAAAAATGAAACTCGACAAAGATTTGTTTGCACAATTTGGTGGGGTTTTCTCTTCTCGGCCAATCAACACCGGATTTATTGCACTTCGATACAAACGCATCAACCGAATTGGTTTAACCGTAGATGGGAATGCGTATTTCGGGAAGTTCTATGGATCTACACAAGTAAAAGCATCTTTCGATTTTCCGTTCAGGCTTCCGTTCATTCTCGAATCCGACTTCACGCTAAACAATTACAACTACTTCAATAGTGCAAGTACATTCTTCGAAGACATTAAGCCTTCCTACCTCATACAATATGAAAGAGCAATCTCGGTAAACTTGGCCATTCCGATGGGCAACAAAGGCCGGTTGCGCATCGGAGGTTCAGGAGTGAGGATGTTCGACGACTACTATCAGGTAGAATCATTTACCAAGGCCGACACAGCAGATCGAACCGAATTTAACCACGGTTCTGGGTGGATTCAATTTGAGCGAAATTCACTCAACCGAAAGTTTTATGCATCAACTGGATCGATGATTAAGCTTACCATTCGGTATGTGGATGGAGTGGAAGTGAATACACCTGGATCAACCTCAACGAAGAAAGATGTTTACAGGCAAAGGCACGATTTCTTCAGGGCAAAACTGACCTATGAATCTTACTTCAACAAAAGAGGAATCATCCGGCCGGGATTGTTTGCGCAAATGGTGGTTTCGAACCAACCGTTTTTCAATAATTACAACGCGACTCTCATCGAAGCAGCCGTTTTTAATCCCGTTCCCGAAAGCCAAACGCGGTTTATGCAGGTGTTTCGAACGCACAATTACGCAGCAGGTGGCGTGCGCACTATTTTCTCGCTCCATTCAAGATTAGACCTCCGTCTCGAAGGTTTTATCTTTCAGCCACACCGTGAAATTCTGTCGGATAACTTCCTGCCTAAATACGGTGATAAATTCGCCAAGCGGTATTTCATGGCTTCTGCAGTTTTGGTTTTTCATACTCCGGTGGCACCATTGGCACTCAGCGTGAACTACTTCGACCAAGAAACACAACCAATCTCAGTTATTTTTACTGCAGGTTTCTTGCTTTTCAATAAGCGGGCACTTGATTAGTTTTTAGGCCCTAAGCCGCCAGTGTGCAAATACAGAATTTTAGCTCCTTTGGAGATTTCATTGTTTCGCATCAAGGTAAACAAACCAGTCATTGCTTTGGCTCCATAAATATTGTCGAGCTCAATATTTGTGAGCTTTTCGAATTCCTTCTTGAATGCTTCAGGCTCTCTTGCCAACCTACCATAACCACCAAAATGGTAATCTTCCTCAATCCATAAATGAGGCAGTTGCTCTTGTGTGAGGTTGAGTCTTCGCGAAATTTCATTCCACAGAAGATTTTTTCCTTTCAGCACTTGAAAACACTTCACTTTGGTAAATGGATCAACCACTTTAGAAGCAATAGCAGCAGCTGTAGTACCAGTTCCTCCAGGCAATACAATTAACTCATATGGTTCCTTTTCTGAAATCATTTCCTTGGCTCCATCAAATCCAAATTGACCCGAACCACCATCTGGAACAACCAATGCATCAGGATACTGCTTGCTTAAATTTTCCAAGAAATCTTCTTCCTGCTTCTGGCGATAATCGGTTCGCGAAACAAATTGAAGCTCCATGCCATTTGCTTCCATCGTGGTTAGCCACAAACTTTTTACTGCTGGTACTTCACCACGGATGATTCCAATGGTGCGAAACCCTTCTTGCTTACCAACCGCCGACAAAGCCAATAAATGATTCGAATATGCGCCTCCAAAAGATAAAACAGGTTGATTGGGCTTCCGTTCGGCAATCCAATACTTCAATTTAAAGGGCTTATTCCCCGAAATCTCCTCGTTTTCAGATTGGTACACTCTAACGGAAAGCTCATATTGGTCGATGCCCCAAGCTTTTAAATCGATTATTTGATCTCGGTATTCTGGTAATTTCATGCGGCAAATGTAATGTAGCTGAACAAGCTTCGGTGATGGCTGTTCTTCCATATCACAGAATTTCCGAATTTAGCAGACCAAATGGAACAGGAAAGCAATTCAAGGCTATCAAAACTCGACAAAGACGAATATTACTTCACACCTGAAGGATATGTTGTTTTCACCGAGAAATACCTGCTCCGAAGAGGCTACTGTTGCAAAAACGGATGCCGCCATTGTCCGTACGGTTATAACATCCGAACGGGAAAATTTGACAAAAAATCATCATGAGCAATACCCTCACCATGAACGATCTGGAATTGTTTCAACAAGATATTCGAACAGGAATTTCCGACGAACTTCCTCCGCTTAAGCCATTAGATTCTTCTGTGAGCCACGCGCCGCGCAGAAAAGACATCCTCAACAAAGCCGAAAAGCAACTGGCACTTTGCAATGCGCTTCGGTACTTCCATCCTCGCCATCACAGCTTGCTGGTGAAGGAATTTCAGCAAGAATTGAAAGATTATGGTCGAATTTACATGCATCGACTTCGTCCCGATTACGCGATGTATGCTCGTCCTGTGGATCAATATCCCGCCAAGTCGAAACAAGCAGCGGCAATCATGCTCATGATCCAAAACAACCTCGATCCTGCCGTTGCACAACATCCGCATGAGCTTATCACCTACGGTGGAAATGGTGCGGTGTTCCAAAATTGGGCGCAGTACCGCTTGGTGATGCAATATCTCAGCGAAATGACCGACGACCAAACTTTGGTGATGTATTCAGGCCATCCGATGGGACTTTTCCCTTCAAGTGCTGAAGCGCCACGCGTGGTTGTTACCAACGGAATGATGATTCCAAACTACTCAAAACCAGATGATTGGGAGCGCTTCAATGCCATGGGCGTAACGCAATACGGACAAATGACTGCCGGATCGTACATGTACATTGGTCCGCAAGGAATCGTGCACGGAACCACCATCACGGTGATGAATGCTGCACGGATGTGTTTGCGCAAGCGTGGTATCCCTCCGGGGAAAGATGACTTCCGTGGAATGCTGTTCGTTACAGCCGGATTGGGCGGTATGAGTGGCGCTCAGCCGAAGGCGGCCAAAGTTGCTGGAATCGTGAGCATTACTGCCGAAATTAATCCTGCTGCTTCAAGGAAGCGACATGCACAAGGTTGGGTGGATGAAGTGCATACCGATTTAGACACCATCATCGACCGCGCAGAGGAGGCGCGTAAAACTGGGAATACCCTATCGCTTGCCTACGAAGGAAACATCATCGACTTGTGGGAAGCATTGGTTCGCCGGGGAATAAAAGTCGATATCGGTTCTGATCAAACATCCTTGCACAATCCGTTTGCGGGAGGATATTATCCTGCGGGATTTACCTTAGAAGAATCGAACGCCATGATGGCTGATGAGCCAGAACGCTTTCACGAAGAGGTTTACAAAAGCTTGATGCGCCATACGGCTGCAGTAAATAGCCTGTCTGATTCGGGGATGTATTTCTTCGATTATGGAAACGCATTTTTACTTGAAGCATCACGCTCGGGCGCCGATGTTGTGAAACACAGCGGAGGTGCAGAAATGGAATTCCGTTACCCATCTTACGTGCAAGACATTCTTGGGCCATTGTGTTTCGACTACGGATTCGGGCCTTTCCGTTGGGTTTGCTGTTCGGGCGATCCCGCCGATTTAGATACCACAGACCGATTGGCGGCAGAAGTCTTAAGAGAACTTTTGGTTGATGCACCCGACGATATTCGTGGTCAAATTCAAGACAACCTCACTTGGATTTTACACGCCAAAGAAAACCAGCTCGTTGTAGGCTCTCAAGCACGCATTCTTTATGCAGATGCCCAAGGGCGGATGAAAATTGCAGCACGATTTAACCAGGCGATTGCGAATGGTGAACTGAAAGGCACAATTGTTTTGGGACGAGACCACCACGATGTATCGGGAACCGATTCGCCTTACCGCGAAACCTCGAACATTTACGATGGCAGCCGATACACTGCCGATATGGCGGTGCAGAATTTCGCAGGCGATGCCTTCCGTGGCGCAACTTGGATTTCGCTACACAATGGTGGCGGTGTTGGTTGGGGCGAAGTAATCAACGGAGGTTTCGGGATGGTAATCGATGGCAGCAGCGACAGCGACCGAAGAATCAAATCGATGTTGCATTGGGACGTAAACAACGGCATTGCTCGCCGCGCCTGGGCGCGTAACAAGGAAGCAATTATTGCCATTGAACGCGCCATGGAGCAAGAGCCGAAATTGAAGATTACAGTTCCGAATTTGGTGGATGATCGTTTGTTTGACGAAATCTAAAATCCAGAAACGCAATCCGTTTACTTCATTTTGTCTTTCAATCCAGCACTTTTCAGTGATTTTACTGATGTAAGTCTGCTGTTGCATTCTTCGATTCGCTTCTTAGGATACTCTTCCATTGGACTTAGCTCCGAAGCTTTCGTGTATTTGTCTTTCGCTGCTTGAAACTGACCTTCAGTAAAGAGCTTGTCGGCTTCAATGATCAAATCTTTGTAGCTTGGAACTGACTGCGCCGGAATCACCAAAGCATCCTTGCCTCTTTTTACTGGCAATGCCTCGGCTCCTACTGGCTTTGAATTGGTTGGAGGAGTGCTTGTAGTTGTTGCTCCCTTATTGACAACTGCTGAAGGATCGAATGCCTTAGTGGTGTAATGCGATGCTCTAACTTCTTTACGGTATTCGTTAGGATTCACCTTGTATTCGCCCCAAACGAAATTTCCTTTCGGTGTTTTGGCACTGAAGCGCACTGAAAGTGGTTTCGATGTTGAAATCCAATCTGGCAGCGGCGGGAAAATCTCCAAGGCAGTTCCATTTGAAAGCGA
>CAMCXT010000090.1 GCA_945883545.1 Chitinophaga pinensis
CGCCTTTATGTAGTTCGATATACCTTGAATGGAATTGCCCCTGGACCTAACGATCCTATTTTCCCGCGCTCTGGTGTTAACATTTCCTATGCAACAAATGCGATCAATCCCCCCAAAGGGCTTGTGATTCGCAATTCGTGCACCTTGAAATTGGCTTCATTTGGCGGAATAGGCGGTGAACAAATGAGCCCAGTGACGACTGCGAGATTCTTCAAAATACCGCACAACTACACCATCCAAATCAAGTCGAAATACAACCCACAATACACTGCTGGCGGCTATCAGGGCATTATTGATGGCATGCAAGCCGACGAAAACTGGCGCAAAGGTGGTTGGCAGGGTTATCAAGCGCAGGATTTCGAGTGTGTAGTGGATCTGCAAAAGCCTACTTCGATTTTCCAAGTTAATGCGTCCTTCTTACAAGACACCCGCAGCTGGATTGTTTTACCGACGGATGTAGAATTTTGGTACTCAGTGGATGGTAAGAACTGGACCTCAATGGGCAACGAAACACCCACTGTAAAGCCCGACGATTACACTGTGCAACGTTGGGATTCTCGCGTGCGATTAGGCGGAAGTGACAATGAACCCGAACCGATGTTTATTGCTTCCCCTGTGTTGGCGCGTTACGTAAAGGTGAAGGCGAAAAACTACGGCAAACTTCCCGATTGGCATATGGGCGCAGGTGGGGAAGCCTTTATTTTTATAGATGAGATTAGTGTGGATTGATTGCATGTGAGGCGAATCGAATTTGCCCTTGTTATCTGACAAGATTTGGCAATTTTTGCCCTTGTTATCTTACAAATCGTCTATTGCGCATTCCTCGGGATGAGCTTGATTTATTTGACATTCAGAGGATTCAGAAGGGTTGAAGACTTTAGGCATTAATCGCCCCCGAATCGAAGATGGCAAATCGTGGAGACCGATTGTTTAAAGGGAGATTTCACTTGATTTTCTTGCAAAAGGATCAGATGCTCAAAATGCACTTCACAGATCCAGAAACACCCAAGATTTCGGCACGCTGATTGCCAAAAGGCGACGGATTTTTAAAACCCACAAAATGCTCTGTCGATGCCCTGATTCAAAAAATGAAAATGTATATTTCAAAAGGACATCAACGGACTTGCATGCAAACATTGTAAAGACTAAGAAATGAAGACTAAGAAAACATTATCATTCCTGATCTTTTTGTTGTTGATTGTTAACGGCAAGAATCTAAACGCCCAAAAGCTTACGATTGAAGTGTTTAACAAAACTGGAATGGATCTCGACTCGGTGCAATTAGACAAGCAGTATATCGGATACTTGCCGAAAGATTCGTCGGCCGTTCTTGAAAACCACAAGGAGTTTAAGGCTTCCGGAAGTTGGCCACTCATGAAGATTCGCGCAGTTGACGAAAAGGGAAATAAATCGCACAATTTGACCGAATGCGGCTCAAAAGCTAAAGTTATTAAAGATGGCCGACATAGGATTGATATCAAAGTAGCCAATCCAGAATTTGGGAATATCCTCACCTTGATGCTTCGCGATTAGCACCTTCGCTTGTTTATCATGCCAGCCACATGCATCGATTTGGCCTGTTCGGGCGATTATGCTTGTAGCTTCGACAAACCGAGCAGGGATAGAAGCCGGCAGCCCGCGGAGCTTGCGATGCGGCTACAGGCGAATAGCCCGGCTGCACGCCAAATTAATCATAATCAAACCTACATTTTGCAATGAGGATTTCATCGTCTTTTACCTGATAAACCAAGCGATGTTCATCGTCGATTCTTCTGGACCAAAAACCTGAGTACTTGAATTTCAAGGGCTCTGGTTTTCCGATTCCATCAAAAGGATTGCGGGCGATGTCTTTGATTAAATCGTTGATTCGCTTCAGTTTTTTCTTGTCGGTTTTTTGCCAGTACAGATAATCTTCCCACGATTCATCTACGAAAATGAATTTCATTCGCCCTCGATCAATTTCTGTGGTGACGATTTGCCCGACTTTAGCTTTTCGATTGCCGAATCCAATCGTTGTTCATTGGCTCTTGACGACAATTCGTGCCGTGTTGCACAAAGTGAATTGTATTCGGCTAGCGACATAATCACAATACCATTGTCCTTGCCACGGTTTATAATGAGCGTTTCGAAATTCTGTGTTACACGGTCGAAATAGCGCTTTATGTCTTTTCTAAAATCGGAGAGGGTTGTGGTGAGCATAAGGACAAGCATTTATTGTACAAATATATGTACATTTTATTGCTTTGTTTAACCTGAATTTAGTTTTTATAGCTTTCCCATATTTCATAATTGCGATAAGCGTTCTAACTTCGAAATGTATCTGCAACGCCTATTCATGCGACAAACCGGGCAGGGATAGAAGCCGGCAGCCCACGTAGTGGCTACAGGTGAATAGCCCGGCTGCCCGCCCAAAAAAGCGTTCTAAGCAAACCAAGCGAGTCAGCTAGCTAAGCTAATTCTACCAGAATCTTTACCACTGTGATGCGAAATGCGATTGAAGTTTTCTCAGGCTTGCTTCCTAGATGCAGCAAGAATATAAATGACCGAAAACAGCTTAATCCTTAATACACCTTACCGAAAATCCCCATTTTTTGGAATTAACACCTCTAAATATTTCATCTGACAAATAATACGCTCTCCACCAAATTGGAAAAGGATCTGCATCATCATTTAAGGAAGATGTCCACCAAAACCCATTTTGAAACGTCCAAACGAATCCATCTAGCGGTCGGATAGCACCACCTGGCAGTCCATTAAAACCACTCGAATTCGTTGCCCCTGTATTCGGACTTTGCCAATATTCTGTTCCAGCCATTTTCAATTTGCCGCCAGCAACCGAATCTCCGCCCAAATGATTAACAAGTTCTGTCCATTCAGCGTCGGTAGGCACATGCGAACCAGTTGGACATAATACTCTAGGATCCTCTACTGTATACCAATTATACAACAAGCCAATTGCGTTACCTAAAGAAACATCGTTATTGTTGGGGTATCTCCTTGCTGGTGTTGTTGCTGAATTCCATGCGGTTTGATCTGTGACGTAGGGAATTTCACTGCCATCAACGAATTTCGTTGTTTTTAAATTCTCCCTGAACCAACATTGATTCCCGATTTCTACCAAAGTATACACGTTCCCATCTACATCTGTAATTGTATCTTGTCCGCCGCACGGAGCAATTGCAGTGGTGCTAAATGTTACATTGTTTATATCTCCCAAAGCATGTGATTCATTCGAGCCGCTTTGCAGAATGACCTCCATTTGATTGGTGTTAGAATTAAACCGAATGCTATCGATTTGGTTGATCCAATTCGAAACTGTTCCACTGTTTGTATTTATGTTTTGCTGCGTTTGAGAATATCCTTTTGACGCGATCAATACAATCAGAAGCGAGTAAAATATTTTCATGGAAATTAATTTACAATGAATGACTTTGTCCAAATTTTATTTTCTCCAACAACTTTACAGATATAAACACCTGAAGGAATTTGTGTGTCTATAGAATATGTTTGTTTTCCTTCCTGCATTCCAGAATACACCATCAATATTTCTTGTCCCAATAAATCAAAAATGCCAATTGAAACGTGCTGTTTACCGGGATTGGAAAAAGAAAAGATCGCTTGTCCATTTGATGGATTAGGATAAATTTCAATTTGACTGGTTTCGACTTCTTCTGCATGTGTTGCAGAAGTTACATTATCGAAGCGATAATTGTTAATGTCGCTTATTAACCAATTGAAAGTATTGCCATCAACCTTATTTAAAATCAACGATTGGTTATCAAACTTAATACTTTGTATTTCAGAAACCAGAATCGCCGTTTCCTCGCTATTGTTAAGCGTTAATACAAACTGATACTGTGCAATAATCGGATTTGTTAGAAACAACAAAATTCCAAGAATGAGTTTTGTAAATTGCTTCATAATAGGTTGTGTAGTTTGATTTATAAAGTAAATGAATTGGCTTCTGTTTTCAAATAGGTACTTATACTAATTCACCAACTATCTTACACGCCCAAACAAAAATCAAACAAGAAATAAAACGAGCTATAGTTAAAATTCCAATTAAGGCTATCGCATTTGTTGATTTAATAATATAAATTTTAAAGGCATACATTCAATTTTGGTAAATACAATTGTTCACAAATTGCCATTCGAACCCAACCAAAAATCTTTGATAACTTGGCACGATTATCTCAATGATGCGCGGTTTTTCGATGATGTTAAATTGAACAATGAAGTATTTAAAATCTCTCCTCATTGCGCTTACAATTGCTTGTTTTGGTGTGCCTTCGGCGCAAGCGCAAACAAGCCATTGGTTCAAAAAATTAGGGCATGATTCGCTCCTGCAAATTGCTTACCACGCCGATTTTTACGAACGCGACGAGGCTTTTAATGGAACCTATTGGACAGAAGGCAGTCGCGTGCGATTCAATTTTCCACACGGAACAAACCGATTTAAAACGGGCTTGGTGAAGGGTTGGCGAACCCATCGAGAGTTGTTTTTTCCTGATGAAAATGGAAATCCGAAAGTAGATAGTGTATTGTGGGCCGAAGGGCAGATGGTGAATTTTCAACGTGTGGGAACCTGGAGAAAGTATCACTTCAATGGCAAAGTTGCGCTGGAAATGAATTATTGCAACGGAAGAATTTGTGGAGTTGTAACGCTGTACCATGAAACCGGAGCGATAAAAACCACTGGTGCTGTAGATGAAAAAGAGTATCCACATGGCCTTTGGCGAGGCGAATTTCCTTCGGGGAAACCCAAATTTGAAGTCTCCTACGACCATAGCGTAAACATCGGCTGGTCGAAGCACTACACCGAAGACGGCCTTGTGAGCGAAGTGCATTTTATCGACAACCAATGGGCGAGCTATTACGATGAAATGAAATTGTATTATCCCAAAACAGGGCGGTTAAAGGCGCTCATAAAGCGCAAAAACCAATTCGACACTGTAGTGGAAGCCTGGGACGAAGACGGCAAGCAAACAGTCTTTAACAGCAGTGGTACAATCGCCGGGAACTTCCCGATGTTTGACCAAGGGTATGTAGAATTAAGTCTCCGCGATGGACGTGTGATAGGCGAAGAAACCCGGTATTACAACAGCGACAAAACTGAGATTCGTTCACGTACGGTGCGCAATGCGAAAGATTCGATGCGGTTTCACCGCAACACCTTTTACCGCGGTGGCATGCTGGAATCGGAATTCAGTTTTAATTGGGTAAAAAAGGACGATCGGCTTGAATTGGAGATCGACGGGCCATACAAGATGTATCATGGCAATGGGAAACAGGCCAGTGCAGCGGTTTTTAAAAA
>CAMCXT010000091.1 GCA_945883545.1 Chitinophaga pinensis
CTAAAAACAGGACGCCCTTTTGTCTTTTTGGGTGGCTAATGGGGCTCGAACCCACGGCCTCTAGATCCACAAACTAGCGCTCTAACCGACTGAGCTATAACCACCGTATTGAGGGCGCAAATATAGCAATTCATTAATTTCAAAAAATCGGTTCAAAAACTTTATTGTAATTTTGTCGCAGAATTCAGGATTTTGAAACGACCTCCCTAAATGTAGGATCATTTGATCCACAACGACTGTGAATATTTCTTTGTAAACATGCCATCGGCATTTGCAGAACGAATCGTTTCTCTCATTTATCTTTATCCTGTAGTTTTTTTACATGTTATCAGACATATTGCTTACCCTTTTACTTGTTATCCTGAACGGATTTTTCGTTGCAGCAGAATTTGCTATCGTGAAGGTTCGTCATTCTCAAGTTGAACTCCGCGCTACTCAAGGAAGCAGCGTTGCTAAAATCGCAAAACACATTCTCGATCACCTCGACGGTTACCTAAGTGCCTGTCAACTCGGGATTACTCTTGCAAGTCTTGCTCTTGGTTGGATCGGTGAAGATGTTGTGAATAAGATTGTGCTTTCAATCATGAATAATCTAGGTTATACCATGTCGGTGGAGGCATCCCATGCCATATCCATTCCGATTGCATTCTCGCTTATCACCATCTTACATATTGTTCTAGGCGAACAAGTGCCTAAAACTGCTGCGATCCGCAAGCCGCTGCCTACAACCTTCTTTGTGGCTGTTCCACTTCGCGTGTTTTATTTTGTTTTTCGTCCTTTCATTTGGGCGCTCAATGGCTTGTCGATCCTTACGCTGAAACTAGTTGGTTTGGCTGGAGCTGATCACGTGGAGATTCACACCGAAGAAGAACTTCGAATGATCCTCACAGAATCGGAAGAAGGTGGAGCCATCAAACCATCAGAACACGAACTCATCCAGAATGTATTTGAATTCGATGACCGTGTAGTTCGTCAGATTTATATCCCACGGACACGTGTAATGGCTATCGATATTGAAGATGATCTCGAAAAGAATATCGAGAAAGTGATCGAAGAAGGATATTCAAGGATGCCCGTTTACAAAGACAGTATCGACAATATCATCGGGATTGTTCACGCGAAAGACTTGATTCGTTTGATCCACAAGAAACAGCAAATCGACTTAGAAGGCATGCTTCGTCCGGCGTATTATGTGCCGATGAGTAAACAAGTAAACGATCTGTTGCGCGAATTACAACGTCAACACATTCAAATGGCAATCGTTACCAACGAATTTGGTGGTACTGAAGGAATTGTAACAATGGAAGATATCATCGAAGAACTTGTGGGTGAAATCCAAGATGAACACGATGAAGAAAAACCAGCAGTTGAGAAGAAATCCGAAATGGAATACTTGGTCAATGCAACTGCCAACATCTCTGACGTAAACGATCTACTTCCGATTTCCTTGGAAGAAGGAACCGATTACGAAACAGTTTCGGGATTGGTGAACAAAATTTTTGGAGGAATTCCTGCGGTGAACGAAGGTGTAGATTACGGTGGATATCGATTTACAATTACCAAACGCTTCAAACACAGCGTAGAACAAGTTCGGCTAACTGTTACTGATACAGACGCCGTGCACAACGATTAAAAAAATGATGCTGAAAAGCCCGTCGAAGTTGGATGCTCCGGAAATCGTCTGGAAAGTCGACGGGATGACTTGTGCAAATTGCGCTCAGGGTATTCGCAATGTTCTTGTGAAAAAAGGCTTGACGGATGCCCACGCAAGTTTTGCCAACGGAGAAGTATCTTTCACAGAAGTTGAGGATTACGCGCTAGATCAAGTAAAGATCGATATAGAAAATCTCGGTTACTCTGTGCAAACAGAAGAGAGCAATCAACCTAAACCACGGTTTTCGGCACTTGAGAAACGATTGATTTTTTCGGTCGTTTTCACGATCCCTTTGTTGATGCACATGGTGATTGATCTGCCGATTTTACACCAACCAATCTCCCAATTGTTGTTGAGCCTCCCGGTGATGTTGGTAGGGTTCGATTATTTTGGCAGAAGTGCTTGGAACTCTTTAAAAACAGGCGTCCCAAATATGGATGTCTTGATTACTATCGGTTCTGCTTCGGCATTTTTATACAGTGTTATTGGATCTTTTGTTCTTGATTCTTCACATGCTGAAGGTTACCTGTTTTTTGAAACAGCTGCTAGCATCATCACCTTGGTGCTACTTGGAAATGTGCTTGAACAGCGCTCCGTAAAGCAAACTGGGAGTGCACTCAGATCATTGGTCGCGCTTATGCCGCAAGAAGCCATTCGTGTTGATCTGTCGCATGGTCATGAAAATCTTGAAACCATTGCTGCCGATAAGATTAAATCAGGAGATATGCTTCGCGTAAATGAAGGTGGAAGAGTGCCTTCGGATGGAATCGTTTTTCAAGGTGAAGGTTTGGTCGACGAAAGCATGATCACAGGCGAAAGCCTTCCAGTTCAAAAGAATCTTAACCAAGAGGTTACCGGTGGAACCTTATTGATTAGTGGTAACATCCTGATCAAAGCCACAAGAATAGGAAGGCAATCCACATTATCAGGTATTGTTGAAATGGTGCGCAAAGCCCAAAGCGATAAACCACCTGTTCAGAAACTAGGCGACAAAATCAGTGCGGTATTTGTGCCTGCCGTTTTGTTGTTTGCACTTGTTACGCTCATTGTTTCTAAATCGGTCGGACTTACTTGGAGCGATAGTCTCATGCATTCCATCGCAGTGTTGGTTATTTCTTGTCCTTGTGCCATGGGACTAGCAACACCTACCGCAATTATGGCGGGATTGGGCAGGGCAGCCCAAATGGGCGTTCTCTTCCGCAGTGGCTCTGATGTGGAAATGTTGGCCAAAACAAAAATCTTGGTGTTCGACAAAACAGGTACACTCACCGAAGGGCGCTTCAGTCTCCAACAGCTTAAAATCTACAATGAAACATACCGAGAAACTGTAGATTCCATCATCATAGCACTTGAAAAAGCTTCAAACCATCCGCTAGCGGCCTCTTTGAGAGAAATCTTCAAGGGAATTATTCCAGTGGAAATGACAGATGTTGTTGAGGTAAAAGGAATCGGGATGCAAGGTTTGTTATCGGATGGCAGTATCGCGAAACTTGGTTCTGCGAAAGTGTTAAACCAGAACGATTCTCCTTCACATGATTTGTATCTCACCATTAATGATCAGCTTATCGCTGGCTTAGACCTGATGGATGTGCTCAAGCCGGATGCAGCTTCAACGATTTCGGCATTGAAAGATATGGGCTATCGTGTGGTGATGTTAAGTGGCGATCGCAAGTCGACCTGCGAAAGGGTAGGGCAGGCTGCCGGAATCGATGAAATTATCAGCGATTGCTTGCCCAGCGACAAATTGCGGATTGTTGGTGAGTTGAAGAAGGAAGCCAAAGTGGCTATGATTGGCGATGGAATAAATGATGCTCCTGCGCTGCATGCTGCGGATGTTTCAGTTTCGATGAGCATTGCAAGTCAGATTGCGATTGATTCTGCGGGAGTTATACTCACCAATGGCAATAATCTTTCAGGAATTCTTACAGCTTTGAAGATGAGCAAATTAACCCTTCGGACGATTCGTCAAAATCTGTTTTGGGCTTTCTTTTACAATGTTATCGCTATTCCCGTTGCTGCAATTGGATTGTTAAGTCCGATGATAGCTGCATTTTCAATGGCATTTTCTGACGTGGTTGTTATTGGAAATTCGATCAGATTGAAACTACGACGCATCAGTTAACGATTATATTATATACTTTCACCGAAGAATTTTTACTTTGAGCGACAGTCGGGAACTTCATATCGTTTTTCTGGCTTCCTGGTACCCAGGACCTAAACAGCCATTGCTTGGTATTTTTATTCGGCGACACGCAGAAGCTGTCTCCCAGCATCACAAAGTTACCGTGCTACATGCAGTTTCGGATCTTTCTATGAAAGAAGGTGAGTTTCGCATTGAAAAGCATGAAAACGGAAATCTTCGTGAAGTGATCTTGCATTACGGTAAAAAGACCAGAAAGATCAAGTTTTTGCAAGCCATTGCACACTTCAAACTTTTGAAAAAACATTACCGATTCGGTGCTGAGAAAATTGAGCAGTGGTATGGTAAACCAGATATTCTTCATCTGAATGTTGTTTGGCCATTGGGATTGATAGCAAGGCGATTAGCACGCATGTGGAAGATTCCGTATGTTGTTACAGAACATTGGACAGGTTATCAGCCTGAAGATGGTCGCTACCGCGGATACACCATGCGCAAACTCACTAGAAAAACCTTGCGAAGAGCCAAGGCCATTCTTCCGGTGAGTGAAAGCTTAAAAAACGCAATGGTCAACCATGGCTTAAAAGGAAATTATATTGTTGTTCCCAATGTGGTGAATGACGATCTTTTTTATCCTGCCGATAAACCCATCGAAGGATTGATATTGCTTCATGTTTCATCTCTCGATGATGCGCAAAAGAACGTAACTGGCATGCTCCAACAATTTGTACATATCAAGCGTCAACATCCAGATGCTGAACTGAGTATTGTTGGTTCGGGAGCAGACGAATCGGCAATAAAACGCTTGTCGAACCAACTTGGACTTACCTTTAGGGGCGTTAATTTCTTGGGTAAACTAGAAGGTGAAGCTTTGGCGAAAGTGTATCGTGAATCATCTGCTTTTATACTGAATAGTCGCTACGAAACACAAGGTGTAGTACTTCTGGAAGCACTTCTCAGTGGTGTTCCTGTGATAGTTCCAAATGTTGGAGGCATCCCAGAATTTGTAAATGAAACCAACGGAGTGCTTTTCGATGGGGCCGATGAAAAAGGACTTACCAAAGCCTTTGAACAATGGTTCGAAACAAAATCCAATTTTGATCCATCTGCCATTCGACAAGAGATTCAAGCTAAATTTGGAAAGAAGGCTGTAGCGCAGCAACTTATCGAAATCTATCAAAATATCTTGTCACGATGTTAAAACTGATGCTTTCGACTTTTATCAGTCGATTGGCTACTGCAGTCGTGAATTTTGGAGTAATTGTATTGATCTCCAGAACATTAGGCCCAGAAGGGAAAGGTTTGTCGACCTTGTTATTGGTTACTTTAGTGAGTGTTCAGATGCTGTGCGATTTTGCTGGCGGCGCTGCTTTGGTTTACCTTTCATCTCGGTACAAAATTTTTAGTTTAATCGTTCCTACGTGGACTTGGGCGGCAATCTGCAGCTTTGGTCTAGGTGTTTACTTAACTTTTTCAGATCAGCATCA
>CAMCXT010000092.1 GCA_945883545.1 Chitinophaga pinensis
TACATGAAATCTATCGATCGTTGCCGTAAAAAACGTGATCTCCTTTCATCTTAATCGATTCCATCCTATTTCTCAATAAGCTTCCACCATGTCTCAAATCGAGGATCTGTTCAAGAAAGTAACTTCCCACGCCAAAGAATACGGCTTCATTTTTCAATCATCCGAAATTTACGACGGCCTCAGTGCCGTTTACGATTACGGTCAAAATGGTGTTGAACTTAAAAACAACATCCGCGAGTACTGGTGGAAATCGATGGTACAACTTCACGAAAACATCGTAGGAATTGATGCTGCCATATTCATGCACCCTCAAGTATGGAAAGCCTCAGGGCACGTTGACGGATTCTCCGATCCGATGATCGACAACAAGGACTCGAAAAAACGTTACCGCGCTGATCAACTTCTCGAGGAACAAATTGAGAAGTACGAGAAAAAAGGCAAAACCGATAAAGCAAAAGCGCTGAGCGATGCAATGAATGCCGCATTGAACGATAATAACCTTGTTGCAATGCACGATTTGATCGTGGAGCATGAAATTGTTTGTCCGATTAGTGGCACTAGAAACTGGACTGATGTGCGCCAATTCAACCTGATGTTCAGCACGCAAATGGGCTCTGTTGCAGAAGATAGCGATGCCGTTTACTTGCGTCCTGAAACTGCCCAGGGGATTTTTGTGAACTTCCTCAATGTGCAGAAAACCGGTCGTATGAAGATTCCATTTGGAATCGCCCAAACCGGTAAAGCATTTCGTAATGAGATCATTGCACGTCAATTCATCATGCGGATGCGCGAATTCGAGCAAATGGAAATGCAGTTTTTCGTGCGCCCAGGAACCGAAATGGAATGGTTCGAACACTGGAAACAAACCCGACTCAATTGGCATCTTGCATTGGGAACCGCCAATACAAAATACCGTTTCCACGACCACGAAAAGCTTGCGCATTATGCCAATGCTGCCACAGATATTGAATTCGAATTCCCTTTTGGTTTCAGAGAGGTAGAAGGAATTCACTCCCGTACCGACTTCGATTTACGCAACCACCAAGAGTTCTCAGGTAAGAAATTGCAGTATTTTGATCCTGAAACCAATTCAAACTACATCCCTTATGTGGTTGAAACATCCATTGGTCTCGATAGGATGTTCTTACTCCTCATGTGCAGTGCTTACAAAGAAGAAGAAGTAGGAGAAGGTGATCGTAAAGAAACCCGCGTTGTTCTTGCCCTTCCACCACAATTAGCTCCAGTAAAAGTGGCTATTTTCCCACTCACCAAAAAGGATGGTTTGCCAGAAAAGGCTCGTGAAATCATGGATGTGTTGAAACTGAGCTTTCGCTGTCATTACGAAGAAAAGGACGCCATTGGAAAGCGTTACCGCCGCCACGATGCTATAGGAACGCCTTTCTGCATCACGGTTGACCACGAAAGCCTTGAAAACAATACAGTTACCTTGCGCTACCGCGATTCCATGCAACAAGAACGTGTGGCTATTGCCGACCTCGAAAAAATCATTGGCGAACAAACCAGCCTGCGGTCAATTTTCGCTCGCTAATCCATGTAAATTTTTCAGATAGATTGTAGATTCTACAAGCCGTTTCTGTGCAACCCTTCGCTCTCAAAACGAGTAAAGACAATTGCACAGAAACAAATTATCATGCAATCATTATCCGAAGGCGAAAAACATGCCTTAATTGCCAGCCACAAGAGTGTAGCAGTTTGCGTAACAGACTTTAATCTTAAACTCGAATGGGCAAGTGAAGCATTTTACTCATTCGTTGGTTGCGACAACTCACTTGCAAAAGGTCAAGTATTGTCGAAATTGCTTTTTAAGGATGACACGCTCCCACAAAATTTCATCGCATTAATCAATAGAGTTGGCTTAGAAAATCAAGCAGAAGCAGAGTTTGTATGCCAAGACTTACATGGAAGTCCGCTCACAATTGATCTCAATATATCCATTGCGACAACCTCCAATCAAAGACCAGTTGGATACATTGTTTATTTAACCGACAATACCCAACAAAGAAAGCAACAGGAGGAAATCGAACGATCTAGAAGCGAAATTGCTGAAATGTTCGAAAACACCTTTGTACCTATGTGTTACAACGAGCCTTCCGGAAAATTTTTCAAGGTGAATAAAGCCTTTTGTGAGCTTTTCGAATGTTCTCCTGCCGACTTGATCGGCAAAGACTACATGGATTTGCACTTCCGCCATTTTAATGAGGAAGAAAAGCGAAAACTGCGCAAAGAAGCAAATGAGTTCTTGCAATCAAATCGAGTGTATCGAAAGGAAATTAAATCGATGTCGCTGGGTGGAAATTTGCGCCTTGTAGAAGCGGTGATGAAAAATGTGTTGGTGGGCGAAAAGCAATTGGTGTCGGTTTATCTCATCGATAGAACCGAAAAGCGCGATTTCGAATCCCGAATCCTTGAGCAAAATAAACGACTGAAGGAGTTTGCCTTCCTCACTTCACACAAACTTCGACAGCCCTTGGCAAACATCCTCGGATTGATTGAGTTAGTGAAAAGCGAATCTCACTCGCAACAGGATGTCACCATCACTTTCGAAACCTTGAAGATGCTCACTGGGCAACTCGATGATGTGGTGCATCAAATGAGTGACGCCCTCACTGAACTCGACATGGAAGCCGAAAAGAGCTTATTCTTCAATGAGCCTGAGGAAATGGGGATCAATGAAATCTGGATTGTTGACGATGATCAGGTGATCACTTACATCACCGAGCGATTGCTTCATAACGCCGATCCAAGTCTCAAGGTGAGTGGTTATTTAAGTGCAAAAATGGCACTCGAAAAGCTCCGCCTCGACAACGATTGCCCCGATGTTCTGCTGCTCGACATCAACATGCCGGGTATCAGTGGCTGGGAATTTCTCGATGAACTCAACAAGCTCGGTCGTTTCGTGAATGTTTACATGTATTCATCCTCTATCGACCCTGAAGATGTGAAACGTGCTCGTGCCTATCCTATGGTTCGCGAATTTCTTTCGAAACCTCTCGATATGAAAACGATCAATCATTTGCTCGATATGCCTGTGCTGCGCAGAAAAGTGTCTTAAGTTTTATTGAATTTCCCTCCGGTGATAGGGCATCAGGATGCCTTGATCGAGCACAACTAAACAACATCCAATCGGAATTGTTATGTTTGACGCATGATTCGACACCTGTTCATACTACTCATTTCGAGCCTCATTCTAGCCGGATGCGGCGGTTCTGGATCCAAATCCAATTTCACCATTGCCTTACTCGATGCCTTTGAGGATGAGACCATTGCGCAAGCCAAAAAAGGATTTTTTGTCGCATTAAAAGACAGCGGCTACATCCCTGAACAAAACATCCGTGTACTTTACAGAAACGCCCAAGGCGACATTCCTGCGCTCACTCAATCGGTCGATTTCTTTGTAACGTCAGGTGTCGATCTCATCGTGGCGAATACCACCTTATCCACCATTTCGGCAGTTAAAAAGACCAAGTCGATTCCAATTTGCATGATGGTGAGCGGAAGCACCGAACTTACCGGTCTGCGCGATAAATCTGGGAAAGACCCTGAAAACCTGTTCGGCGTTTACGAAACCCTCGAATACATCGACACGGCGCTCACCCTCACACAAGAACTTCGTCCAGGAGCCAAACGAATCGGAACAATCATCAACCAAAGTGAGCCACAAAGTGTGGATGCACTTGAGAGAATCAAGAAAAATGCGCTTGCTATGGGCATGGAAGTTATCGCCCTTCCTGCATCAGGCTCGGCCGAAACACAGCTCGTTACAGAGCAATTGCTTAGTCAGAACATCGATGTCTTCTTTGCCCTTCCCGACAACACCATTTTTAGCTCCTTCGAAACCATTGCTGCTGCTTGCAAACGCAAGGGAGTGCCTATTCTTACTTCCGAAACTGGTTTGGTTGCCCGCGGGGCGGATATGGCATTCGGTGCCGACATCTATCAATGGGGTTATGACGCCGGCATCGAAGCCGTGAAATTCTTCAAAACAGGTAAGGTTCCAGCGCTCGTTAAAGTTCGGGTCCGCAAGAAAATCGTTGCCCAAGAAGCCGTTAAATAAACCCATCGGATGGATTTTTACCTGTCGGCTATTGCTTTGGCGCTCGCTACCACTATGATGGCTTGGGGAGTGTACCTTTCGGTTCGCATTTTCAATTTGCCCGACATTACCACCGATGGAAGCTTCACACTTTCTGCAGCCATTACAGCTGTGGTATTGATGAATGGAAACCCTTGGTACATCGCTGTTCTGGCGGGCATTGTAGGTGGTGTTTTAGCAGGAATGATCACAGCATTTATACATGCTTGGCTTGGTGTTAACGCCTTACTTGCTGGGATTTTGGTGATGACCGCGCTGTATTCCGTGAACCTCACCGTGATGGGGCGCTCCAACATTCCGCTGCTCGAAACCGACAGTATTTTCATAGCACTTGAGTTCACCGAAAACGTTTATCTAAACTATTTCTTGGTGGTCTTCCTCATCGCTGCAATTGTCTTCTTTTTGATGCGCTGGTTTCTGCATACCGATTTCGGCTTGGCGTTGCGCGCTGCCGGTCAATCGGAGAAAATGGTAGCCACCATGGGCATTAGTGTAAACCGAATGAAACTCGCCGGATTGGGCATCGCCAATGGTCTCACAGCATTTAGCGCATCCCTGATCACCCAGATGCAGCAATTTGCCGACATCAACATGGGAATCGGGATCGTGATTTTCGGTTTAGGTGCTGTGATGATTGGCGAAAGCCTCCAAAAGCTTAGCGGTCAAAATGGAATTGGCTTTCAACTCTTGATGGTCCTTTTAGGTTGCGTGTTATTCCGGCTCATCATGGCGTTTACGTTGGCATCAGGAGTAGATCCGAACATGATGAAATTGTTAAATGCTGTTGTCGTGTTGCTTTTTGTTTCACTTCCGGTGTTTCGAAAAAAATTCCTAGCTCGATGATAGAAGTTAAAAACCTATCAATCACTTTCAATTCCGGAACGGAGCAGGAATTCAAAGCACTTCAAAACGTGAGCTTGGCCATTCCTGAAGGTCAATTTGTGATTTTACTTGGGTCGAACGGTTCGGGCAAATCAACATTGCTCAACGTTATTGCCGGCAATTTATCCCCCGAACGGGGACAAGGTGAAATCCTCATCAACAACCAGATCGTTACCCGCAAGGCAGTACACCAACGTTCGCCATTCATTGGTAGAATCTTCCAACAACCATCCGACGGCGTTGCATCAGA
>CAMCXT010000093.1 GCA_945883545.1 Chitinophaga pinensis
GCTATTTCAACAGTGATTGATACAGCATCCCAAAAGCTAACCCAAGATACTGTTAAACCCAAACCTGTAGGACCAAAACAAGTCGTTTCTCGTTTTGCTTCATGGGCAGTTGGTGGCGGAAAGCAATTCCCTGTCGACAAAGACAAAACTATCGTATGTTTCTTCGCTCCTGGCTGCGACCATTGTCAGCAAGCTGCAAAAGACCTTACAAAACTTTCTAAAACACCAGGATTTCCTAAGGTATTCGTTTTCTTTATGGATGAAGAAACTGAGAAAATTCCTGAGTTTTTCACCTTTGCTGGCAAGAAATTCCCGAATCGAATTTTGGATGCAGCTAACTTCTGGACATTGTTCGGTCCAACCGGACAAACACCAGGAGTGTTCTATTTATGGAATGGAAATATCCAGTCTTCTTACAATGGAACTGAACCCGAAACTGCTTTTACCCCTGCCAAATTGAAGGTAGATGTAGCAAAAGAGAAATAAACATTAGATTTAATTAAAGGCATAAAAAAGGGCTCTGTAATTTCTACAGAGCCCTTTTTCGTTCAGAACATTAAGTGTTCAAGCTTAGCTTCCACAAGCTTCGCAATCTTCCGGATTATCTAGTGAGCAAGAAATGTCGCTCATTGATTGATTCACTTCCATTGCAACCACACTTCCTGCCATAACCATTTCACCAACTTTCTCAACTGGTGCACTGGTTACTGGTGTCATCGCTGGTTCTGCTTGTGTTTGAACAGTAAACTTAATTGCATCAGCTGCTGCTTTGGTTCTTAGGTAGTACATACCAGTCTTTAGACCTTTCTTCCAAGCATAAAAGTGCATAGAAGTCAATTTTGCCATATTCGGCGATTCCATGAAGATGTTCAACGACTGCGACTGACAAATGTAAGCCCCACGATCAGCAGCCATGTCGATAATTGTGCGCTGACGGATTTCCCAAACAGTTTTGTAAAGTTCCTTGATGTTATCAGGAATTTCAACTACACCTTGAATCGATCCGTTGTCGGAAATGATCTTGTTTTTGATGGAGTCGTTCCAAATACCCAAGTCAACCAAGTCGCGCAACAAATGCTTGTTTACAATCGGGAATTCTCCAGAAAGCACGCGGCGTAGGTAGATGTTTGAAGTATATGGTTCGAAACACTCATTGTTTCCAAGAACTTGTGATGTTGAAGCTGTTGGCATTGGTGCAAGCAACAGGGAGTTACGTACGCCATATTTAGCCACTTCTTCTTTGAGGATATCCCATTCCCAACGGTTGGTTGGTGTAACATCCCACATATCGTATTGGAAAACACCTTTTGAAACTGGCGAACCAGGATAGCTTTCGTAATGGCCTTCAACTTTTGCAAGATCCTTAGAAGCAGTCATTGAGGCGTAATAGATAGTTTCGTGAACTTCTCTATTCAAAGCTTGTGCTTCTTCACTTTCAAATGGGAAGCGTAATAGGATAAATGCATCGGCAAGACCTTGGATACCAATACCGATTGGGCGGTGACGCAAATTGGAGCGTTCTGCTTCTGGTACTGGATAGTAGTTGTTGTCGATGATTCTGTTGAGGTTCTGAGTGATCTGGTAAGTTACATCGAACAATTTTTGGTGATCGAATTTGCCATCGATTACAAATCTAGGAAGTGCGATAGATGCCAAATTACATACTGCCACCTCATTCTCGTCGGTGTACTCAATAATCTCAGTGCACAAGTTCGACGACTTGATGGTACCTAAGTTTTGCTGATTGCTCTTACGGTTACATGCATCTTTGTAAAGCATGTAAGGTGTTCCAGTTTCGATTTGTGCCTCTAGAATGGCAGCCCAAACTTCTCGTGCTTTAACAGTTTTGCGTTGACGGCCTTCTGCCTCGTAACGCTCATAAAGCGCTTCGAATTCTTCTCCCCAACATTCAGCCAATCCTGGGGCTTCATTTGGACAGAATAAACTCCAATCGCCTTCTTCTTCTACGCGCTTCATGAACAAGTCAGAAACCCACAGTGCATAGAAAAGGTCACGTGCACGAACTTCTTCTTTTCCGTGATTTTTCTTCAAATTGAGGAAGTCGAAAACATCGGCATGCCAAGGTTCAAGATAAATGGCGAAAGATCCTTTGCGCTTTCCACCACCTTGATCTACGTAACGTGCGGTATCGTTGAAAACGCGAAGCATTGGAACAATACCATTGGATGTACCGTTGGTGCCGCGGATGTACGAACCAGTAGCACGCACATTGTGGATGCTCAAGCCGATTCCACCTGCACTTTGGCTAATCTTAGCACATTGCTTCAAGGTATCGTAGATGCCATCGATGCTATCATCCTGCATAGTAAGTAGGAAGCAGCTCGACATTTGTGGCTTTGGTGTTCCTGCGTTGAACAATGTAGGAGTAGCGTGCGTGAACCAGCGCTCCGACATCAATTCATAGGTTTTGATCGCTTGTGCGATATCGCCTTTGTGGATACCTACAGAAACGCGCATAAGCATATGCTGAGGGCGCTCCGCAACCATTCCATCGATCTTCAAAAGATACGATTTCTCTAGCGTTTTAAATCCAAAGTAATCATAGCCAAAGTCGCGGTCGTAAATAATTGTTGAATCCAATTCATCGGCGTTTGCTTGGATGATTTCGTACACGTCATCAGCAATAAGCGGTGCTGCATGACCTGTTTTTGAATCAACGTATGTATACAAGTCTTTTATCGTTTCAGAGAAAGACTTTTTGGTATTCTTGTGCAGGTTCGAAATTGCAATTCTTGAAGCCAAAAGTGCATAATCAGGGTGACGGGTAGTCATCGAGGCTGCCGTTTCAGCTGCAAGATTATCGAGTTGTGCTGTGGTAACGCCTGGAAAAATACCTTGAATAACCTTCATCGCTACACTCACCGAATCCACATGATTAGGATCAAGTCCGTAGCATAGTTTCTGAATTCTGGCGGTGATTTTATCAAACTTCACCGACTCCTGTCGGCCATCTCTTTTTATTACGTACATCTCTTTTTATTGGGGAATTAAAGTTAGGCGGGGATTAGAATTCTTCGTCGAAACGAATGGAGTTGTCGGCTTTGTTCGACATTACACCAGCTTTTTGGTATTCAGCAACTTTTTTCTCGAAGAAATTGGTTTTTCCTTGAAGGGAAATCATTTCCATGAAATCGAAAGGATTGGAAGCATTGTAAACTTTTTGGCAGCCCAATTCACCTAACAGGCGATCGGCTACAAATTCAATGTACTGACACATTAGTGTCGCGTTCATTCCGATCAGTTGAACAGGAATAGAATCGGTTACAAATTCTTTTTCAATCTCAACAGCATTGGTAATGATTTCTATAATGCGGCTTTCAGGAAGTTTATTTTGCAATTGGCTGTAAAGCAAGCAAGCGAAATCGCAATGAAGCCCTTCGTCGCGGCTAATCAATTCGTTTGAGAAACTCAAGCCCGACATCAATCCACGCTTTTTCAGCCAAAAGATTGAACAGAAGGATCCAGAAAAGAAAATGCCTTCTACAGCTGCGAATGCAACCAGACGCTCAGCAAAAGAACCTTTTTCAATCCAACGAAGCGCCCAATCTGCTTTACGTTTTACCGCAGGCACAGTTTCCATTGCTTGAAACAAACGTCCTTTTTCTGCTGTGTCTTGAATATATGTGTCGATCAACAATGAATAGGTTTCAGAGTGAATATTCTCCATCATGATTTGAAATCCGTAGAAACAACGTGCCTCCGGATACTGAACCTCATTCATGAAGTTAACAGCCAAATTCTCATTTACAATTCCATCGCTCGCTGCGAAAAATGCAAGAACCTGTTTAATGAAGAAGCGCTCATCATCGTTAAGTTTCTCATGCCAGTCGACCAAGTCCGGAGAAAGATCAATCTCTTCAGCAGTCCAAAAACTAGCTTCCGCTTGTTTGTACATACCCCAGATCGCATCATGCTTAATCGGGAAAAGCACAAAGCGGTCTTTGTTTTCTCTTAGGATAGGTTCATTTTCTGTAATGCCTGAAGGCACCAGCGCTTTAATCTCTTCGTTTATCACTTCGTTCATTATAGTAAGTCTTTGTAAATCAATCAATTAAGTTTTTTCATTCGGCAAAGATATTTACGACTGAAATCAATATGCTAACAGTCAGTTAATTATCGAAAAGGCTTTCTGGAAAAACTGGTGACACAAAAATCGACTGAGATTGCTTAATGGGCAATTCGTTTTTGTTAACATTTGATTGCACTTATCCACATAGAGCTTGAACTGCCAATCATTGCTACAAAACAGTATTTTCAATAGAAATCAAGCGTGCACCATTGACATAAATCATGTCGACTTTTGAACAAGTTATGTGTCTAATTTATTGGCAGTTAACATAGTTTTAACATACACGTTAAATCAAATATTAATGATTACTCATAGGATTGTTGAAATGAATATGTATAGCCTTAACACTTCTTGTGGGCTAACACCCATGCCTTAGCCGTATCTTCTAATTCGGCATACCATTCGGCTCCATAAGCGCGTTCCAAAGGTTCTTTTAAAAATTTATAAACAGGCACTTTCAACATTTCTCCACAAGAACATGCAGGTTTGCAGATTTCCCATTTGTGATAATTCAAGGCATCGGTATCGACAATCGAACTCACACGAATAGGGTAGAGGTGACAAGAAATGGGTTTTTTAAACTTCACTTTCCCGTCTCGATATGCCTTTTCGATTCCACAACTGGCTGTGCCATCGTCAAGAAAAATGGTGTAAGCACAATGGCTTCCATTTACCAATGGTGTAACCAGATCTCCATCACTGTCCATTTCCCAAGCCCCTGTTTCCATCAGCACATCTCTTCCTTCCTGAGGCAAATAAGGCAATACATCTTCTAGAATCTCTTCTAAAATCCCAGTTTCTTCATCTTTCAAAGGAGCGCCCGAATCGCCATCTACGCAACAAGCTCCTTTACAGGCATTCAGATCGCAAACAAATTTCTTTTCTACGATATCTTCCGAAAGCAGAACGTTTCCAACAATTAGCATCCCGCAAAGGTATGATTTTAGGCTTTCTATGTGGCATTCTTGGCGCAATCTGCTTCATTACAACGTCGAAATTCCATAGGTTTGCA
>CAMCXT010000094.1 GCA_945883545.1 Chitinophaga pinensis
AACCACTCGAGTTTCAAATTTAATTGTGTTTTTAATTCATTCGGAATTTAATTCCAATTCAATTTCTGTTTTTAGAATTGAATTATTTCAAATCAATGTCCGCCTTGTTTTACATCGTATGTAATTCCTTGTTTGCGTAGGATAGAAGATGCTTTCCAACCGTAAAATGCTAGATAAGCGAAACACATCACGCCGATTACATATGAGTATTGGATTCCTAGAATGGCATCATCTGATACGACCCCTTGCAATAGACTTACAAATCCGCCACCCATAATCATCATAATTAGGAAGCCCGATCCTTGGCTAGTATGCTTTCCTAATCCCGCGATAGCGAGGGTAAAAATGCATGGCCACAAGGTGGAACAGAAAAGACCTACACTGATAAATGCGTAAACGCTTACCATGCCGTCGGCTAACATTCCGATAATCAAAGCAACTATACCCAGCATCGAAAAGATCAATAATTGGCGGGCAGGATTTCCTTTGCTTACGTAGTCGGCAGCTATTAGGGCTACAATTACAAAGGCATAAAGGTACAATCCCGAGGTGTCGTGCTTTGCAATTTGATTTGCAATCAAGAAAACTCCAAAAGCAATATAAGGCATTAGGAAGCGGAAAATGCCTTTTAATCCATCGCTGATATTGAATGCGCCAACTGCACCAGTCCAACGACCAATCATTAAACTTGCCCAGAAAAGTGATACGAAAGGAGCTACATCTTCGGTTGCTGTGCCCAAATGCACCCGCATAAATTCAGGAAGGTTAGAAACGGTTGAAACCTCGACACCTACATAAAGAAATATGGCAATCATCCCCATCCACAATTGCGGGTATGCAATAGCTGATTTTTTGGCTACTACAATTGGCGTTTGTGCGGTCGATTTGGAATTTAAAAGTGCATCATCAATTGTATCCGAATGATGTTGTTGATCTGATTCTGTTGATGTGTCGATTCGATTGGGAAGCGAAGAAAACTTAAAGATTACTGCAACAATTAAAAATGCAGCACCTAAAATCAAATAGGGAATTTTAACAGCATCGAGCGAATCTACTTTTGCAGCGCCTGCAACCGCGCCAAAAATGGCATAGCTCACGATGAGTGGACCGATGGTTGTGCCGAAGTTATTGATTCCGCCAGCCATGCTCAATCGTTGAGAACCTTTTGTTGGGTCGCCTATGCTAATTACCAGAGGATTTGCTGCAGTTTGTTGAAGCGAAAAGCCCAATCCAACGATGAACAATCCAGTGATCATTAATCCGAATGAACTGAGTTCTGCTGCTGGATAAAACAACAACGTGCCTGCTGCTGAAATAACCAAACCTAAGGCAATTCCATTTTTATAACCGATCCGGTTAAGAATATCGCCTCCAAAAGCTTTCGAAAGTCCAAAATACAAAAGGGAGCCTACGGTATATGCTACATAAAAGGCAAAGGAAATCATCTGGCCTTGCCATTGTTCCAGGTTTAAGTTTTCCTTAAAAACCGGAATTAGAATTTCGTTACTGGCAGCTACAAAGCCCCAGAAAAAAAACACGGAAATGAGGGTGGCGAATGCTCTATTGTTTTTCATCAGTCACAATATCCATTAAAAATGCAGAAAGAAGTTATCGACTGTTGGAAATTTATTCAACTCCCAAATCAGGACTTGTTAAAAACAAAGAAGCCTGCTAATTGCAGGCCTCTCTGAATGTTAACTGAACTTAATTGTTGACCATGAATGGTCGGGTAAGGACTGTGTTTCCGGCATTGATCCTTACAAAATATAAACCTCCGGCAAGGGTGTTTGTGGTGATTGTGAACTGTTTAGCAGGTGCAAAAACTTCAGATTGAATCGTGCGACCTGTAGCATCGGTAACAGTTACAAGTACATTGCTGGTTGCAGCTTCTTTCAGATTAAGCGTAAGCACTTCGTTTGCAGGGTTCGGGAAAAGAACCAATTCTTCTTGTGCAGAAAGGTCGTTGATACCAACCACACAAGGATCGCAACTTCCCCAACAAACTGCATTAAGAACAGATTCTCCTGTAACGATCAACTGACGGTTGGTGAAGTTGTCTGTTGTTACAGTACAAGAGCTTCCAGAAGTAAGGTTTTCTTGGATTCCCCAGCTGTCAGCAGCAAATTTGAATTCGAATGTATCAGCAGGTAGAGAAACTACAAGTTCCCAGATGCCGTCTTCGTCAGGATCTGCCATTGGCGCACATCCGCCACACCAGTTGTTGAATGTTCCGTTCACTTCTGGAGTTGTATATGCTTCTGTTACATCACGCATATCCACTTTGAAAGTCACGTTGAAAGGACCGGTTGGATTGTCGCAAGCAGAACAGCTAGCCCAACATACCTCTGGAAGATTTACATCACCGCTTACGGTAATTGTGCGGTTAGTGAACTGACCAGTTGTAAGTACACAAGATCCACCTGGAGCAAGTTCTTCTTGGATAGTCCAAGAATCTGCAGCGAATTTGTATTCGAATGTTCCAGCTGGAAGTTCAATCACAAGTTCCCAAACACCATCGTCATCAGGATCTGCCATTGGAGCACATCCGCCGCACCAATTGTTGAAAGTTCCGTTTACTTCAGGCGTTGTGTAAGCTTCTGTCACATTGCTCATGTCTACACGGAAAAGAACCGCGTAAGGAGCACTTGTATCTGAAGGACAAGCAGAACAGCTAGCCCAACAAACCAAAGGAAGCGTTGCATCACCAGTAACCACAAGTGCACGGTTGATGAAACCGTCATTGTTTACAACACAATTTTGACCATCAGCCAATTGTTCAGAGATTGCCCATGAATCAGCAGCGAATTTGTATTCGTAAGTTCCAGCAGGAAGATCGATGGTAAGTTCCCAAACACCGTCTGCATTGGCATCGCTCATTGGCGCGCAACCGCCACACCAACCGTTGAATGTTCCGTTTACTTCTGGCGTTGTGAAACCTTCTGTTACTAGGTTCATGTCGACCAAGAAAGTCACACTAAAAGTATCAGGCTCTACACTTGATTCACCCATTTCTAGGTCATCGAAGTAATAGGTTTTCTCGCCAGCGGTAGCACCATTTGTTCCGAAATTGAAGAACACAGTGGCCTTATCGTAATTGTTTGCGAAGTTGATTGCAGCGGTACCAGTTGCTTGGTTTGCGAAGTTAAAAGTGAGCGTTTCCCAGCCTGCTGCTGTCGTAACAGAAGCTTCGGTTTCAACCGAAATGGTAGGATTTGTATGGTCTTCAACTTTCAAACGAACAGGAATGCCAGCATCTGGAGACCAAACGCGCAACGTCATCGTAGTGCTTGTTGATGTAAATGGAATTGGTGTTGCCAATCCCAATGCTGCTGGCGCAGTGATGGTTGTTCCAGCATATGTTTGAGCTGCCGCAGATTTAATCACTTTCACTACTGTGTTTGCTGCATCTGTTGGATCAACTTCAATCGTCGATGCTTCAGCGCCTTCAAATCCAATTACACCATATTCTGTATTGTCTTCTTCGAATGTTACAGGAAGATCCATCTGATCAAGTACAACAACATTACACGCTACACATAAACCCCAACAAACTGTTGGAAGAGTAACATCCGCATTTGATACAACCAAAGAACGGTTGGTGAATTCGTTGGTAACAACACAAGGAGTTCCAGGAGTTAACTCCTCTTGACCTGCCCAAGAATCATAAGCAAATTTAAATTCGTGTGTCCCAACAGGGATAGATGCAGTAAGCGTCCAAATACCATCGCCATCACTATCTGCCATTGGCGCACAACCACCACAAAAGCTGTTGAATGTTCCGTTCACCTCAGGCGTTGTAAAGCTAGCAGCCACATTGCTCATATCAACGCTAAAGGTTACATTATATGATGTAGCACCTCCACCTTGAACAAACTGAAGGTCATCGAAATAGTAAGTTTTCTCGCCAGCAGTTGCGCCGTTGGTTCCGAAATTGAAAAACACAGAGGCTTTATCGTAATTGTTTGCAAAGTTGATTACAGCTGTGCCATTTGCTTGATTTGCGAAATTGAATGTTAGGGTTTCCCAGCCCGCTACTGTAGTAACTGTTGCTTCGGTTTCAACCGAAATAGTTGGATTTGTATGGTCTTCAACTTTCAAACGAACTGGAATTCCAGCATCAGGCGACCAAACGCGCAACGACATTTGGGTGTTTCCAGCCGAAAATGGAATTGGCGTAGCCAAACCTAATGCGGCAGGAGCAGTGATGGTTGTTCCAGCATATGTTTGAGCCGATGCAGATTTAATCACTTTCACTACAGTGTTTGTAGCATCGGTAGGATCAACTTCGATTGTAGATGCTTCAGCCCCTTCGAATCCGATCACGCCGTAATCAACACCTGCTACATCAAATGTAACCGGAAGGTCCATTTGTTGAGCAAATCCCAGCACGGAAACCAGTATCCCCGCTGCTGAAAGTATAAGTTTTCTCATAAGATTTTGATTTTGAAATTTGGGTTACAGGATGCTAATATACGGTAATTGTAAATTATACAAAAAGCTTTTGTTAACTTTGACAATAATCTCTTAGTTTTGATGCTACAATCACGTTAGTGCTACAACATGAAAACGTATCAACCAAGGCTTCTTCAGGACGATTTATATTCAATTCCGATTGATGAATTTTTTAAGTCGGCGTTTTCGGTCGATTGCGTGATCTTTGGTTACCACGAATGCGAACTGAAGATTCTCCTCATTCAAAGGGGTGCTGAACCCTTCGAAAACTACTGGGCACTCCCTGGTGACTTGGTGTATCCGAATGAAGATCTCGACACAGCAGCTTTCCGCATTCTGAATGATCTAACATCACTTACCAATATTCCGATTAAGCAAGTAAAGACCTTTGGAAAGGTTGATCGACATCCTTTAGGTCGGGTTATTACGATTGC
>CAMCXT010000095.1 GCA_945883545.1 Chitinophaga pinensis
AACCACTCGAGTTTCAAATTTAATTGTGTTTTTAATTCATTCGGAATTTAATTCCAATTCAATTTCTGTTTTTAGAATTGAATTATTTCAAATCAATGTCCGCCTTGTTTTACATCGTATGTAATTCCTTGTTTGCGTAGGATAGAAGAAGCTTTCCATCCGTAAAATGCGAGATAAGCGAAACACATTACGCCGATTACATATGAATACTGGATCCCAAGAATTGCATCATCGGCTACGATTCCTTGTAAAAGACTTACAAAACCGCCTCCCATAATCATCATAATTAAAAAGCCTGAACCCTGGTTGGTGTGTTTTCCTAATCCCGCGATAGCAAGTGTAAAAATGCATGGCCAAAGTGTAGAGCAGAAAAGGCCTACACTGATAAACGCGTAAACACTCACCATACCATCTGCTAACATGCCGATGATCAAAGCTACAATACCAAGCATCGAAAATATCAACAATTGGCGAGCAGGATTTCCTTTGCTTAGGTAGTCGGCAGCAATGAGGGCTACAATTACGAAGGCATAAAGGTACAATCCTGATGTGTCGTGCTTTGCAATTTGATTTGCAACTAAGAATACTCCAAAAGCAATATAAGGCATTAGGAAGCGGAAAACGCCTTTTAATCCTTCGCTGATATTGAATGCGCCAACTGCACCTGTCCACCGACCAATCATTAAACTCGCCCAAAAAAGTGATACATACGGAGCAATATCTTCTGTTGCAGTACCTAAATGTACACGCATAAATTCAGGAAGGTTCGAAGCTGTAGAAACTTCCACACCTACATAAAGGAATATCGCAATCATTCCCATCCATAGTTGCGGATAAGCAATGGCTGATTTTTTAGTCATACCAATTGATTCTGCAGCTGATTTTGTGCTTAAAAGGGCATCATCAATTACATCAGAATTTGAGTGATCTGCAGTTTCGGAAGTGGTATCTATTCTGTTTGGAAGCGAGGAGAATTTAAAGATGACTGCAACAATCAAAAAAGCAGCACCCAAAATCAAATAGGGAGTTTTAACAGCATCGAGCGAATCTACTTTTGCGGAGCCTGCAACTGCGCCGAAAATGGCAAAGCTCACGATGAGCGGACCGATTGTGGTGCCGAAGTTATTGATTCCGCCTGCCATGCTCAATCGTTGAGAACCTTGCGCTGGATCTCCGATGCTAATTACTAGTGGATTTGCGGCAGTTTGTTGAAGCGAAAAGCCTAATCCAACGATGAACAATCCAGTGATCATTAATCCGAACGAACTGAGTTCTGCTGCTGGATAAAACAGCAATGTTCCAACTGCAGAAATCACCAAACCAAGAGCGATTCCATTTTTATAACCGATTCGGTTCAGAATATCGCCTCCAAAGGCTTTCGATAAACCAAAATAAAGGATAGAACCAACGGTATAGGCAACATAGAAGGCAAACGAAATCATCTGGCTTTGCCATTGCTCCAGATTAAGGTTTTCCTTGAAAACAGGAATCAGAATGTCGTTACTGGCAGCTACAAAGCCCCAGAAAAAGAACACGGAAATAAGGGTGGCGAATGCTCTGTTGTTTTTCATCAGTCACAATATCCATTAAAAATGCAGAAAGAAGTTATCGTCTGCTGGAAATTTATTCAACTTCCAAATCAGAACTTGTTAAAAACAAAGAAGCCTGCTAATTGCAGGCTCCTCTGAATGTTAACTGAACTTAATTGTTGACCATGAATGGTCGAGTAAGAATAGTGTTTCCGGCACTGATTCTTACAAAATATAAACCTCCGGAAAGGTTGTTTGTGGTGATTGTGAATTGTTTTGCTGGTGCAAATCCTTCAGTTTGGATTGTGCGACCAGTTGCATCTGTGATAGTTACAAGTACGTCTGTTGTTGCTGCTTCTCTCAAGCTAAGCGTAAGAGCTTCTTGTGCAGGATTTGGAAACAACACAACTTCTTCTTTAGAAGATAGATCGTTGATGCCTACAACACAAGGATCGCAACTTCCCCAACATACTGCATCAAGAACTGATTCTCCAGTTACAATCAATTGGCGGTTTGTAAAGTTGTCGGTTGTTACTGTACAAGAGCTTCCCGAAGTAAGGTTTTCTTGGATTCCCCAGCTATCAGCTGCAAATTTGAATTCAAATGTATCAGCAGGAAGAGAAACCACAAGTTCCCAAATGTCATCACCATCAGGATCTGCCATTGGAGCGCATCCACCGCACCAGTTGTTGAATGTTCCGTTTACTTCAGGTGTTGTATATGCAGCTGTTACATCGCGCATATCCACTTTGAATGTCACATTGAATGGACCAGTTGGATTGTCGCAAGCAGAGCAGCTAGCCCAACAAACTTCAGGAAGATTTACATCTCCAGTTACAGTAATTACACGGTTGGTAAATTGACCAGTTGTAAGTACGCAAGATCCGCCTGGAGCAAGTTCTTCTTGAATTCCCCAGTTGTCTGCTGCAAATTTGTATTCGAATGTTCCAGCAGGAAGTTCGATAATAAGTTCCCATACATCATCGCCATCAGGATCGGCCATCGGCGCACAACCTCCGCACCAGTTGTTGAAAGTTCCATTTACTTCAGGCGTTGTGTAAGCTTCTGTCACGTTGCTCATGTCTACACGGAAAAGAACCGCGTAAGGAGCACTTGTATCTGCAGGGCATGCAGAGCAACTTGCCCAACAAACCAAAGGCAATGTAGCATCTGCATTCACAACAAGGGCACGATTAATAAAACCGCCATTGTTTACTGTACAGTTTTGGCCATCAGCCAATTGTTCTGAAATAGCCCATGAATCTGCAGCGAATTTGTATTCGTAATTGCCTGCTGGAAGTTCAATAGTAAGTTCCCAGATGCCATCAGCATTGGCGTCGCTCATTGGTGCACAACCTCCACAAAAGCCGTTGAAGGTTCCATTCACTTCTGGAGTTGTGAAAGCTTGCGTTACTTGATTCATATCAACGAGGAACGTCACATTAAATGTATCTGGTTCTACAGTTGATTCTCCCATTGCGAGGTCATCGAAGTAGTAGATTTTTTCTCCAGCGGTAGCTCCGTTTGTTCCGAAATTGAAAAACACAGATGCTTTGTCGTAAGTGTTCGCAAGGTTTAATTGCGCAGTTCCATTTGCTTCATTTGCGAAATTGAATGTTAGGGTTTCCCAACCTGCAGCAGTAGTCACAGCGGCTTCGGTTTCAACCGAAATAGTCGGATTTGTATGGTCTTCAACTTTCAAACGAACTGGGATGCCAGCGTCTGGTGACCAAACGCGCAAAGTCATCGTTTTATTGGTTGGTGAAAATGGAATCGGTGTTGCCAATCCTAATGCTGCAGGCGCAGTGATGGTTGTTCCAGCATACGTTTGAGCCGTCGCAGATTTAATCACTTTCACTAATGTGTTTGTTTCATCTGTAGGATCAATTTCAATCGTAGATGCTTCAGCACCTTCGAAACCGATTACTCCATATTCTGTATTGTCTTCTTCGAACGTTACTGGAAGATCCATTTGATCTAGTACAACAACATTACACGCAACACATGAACCCCAGCAAACTGTTGGAAGCGTAATATCCGCATTTGATACAACCAACAAACGGTTGGTGAATTCACCTGTGGTAACAACGCAAGGAGTGCCAGGAGTTAAGTCTTCCTGCCCAGTCCATGAGTCGTAAGCAAACTTAAATTCGTGCGTCCCAACTGGGATAGATGCTGTTAATGTCCAAATCCCATCGCCATCAACATCTGCCATGGGCGCACAACCACCGCAAAAGCCGTTGAATGTTCCGTTCACTTCTGGAGTTGTAAATCCTGCAGCTACGTTGTTCATGTCGACATTGAAAGTCACATTGAAAGCCGTTGGACCACCACCTTGAACAAATTGTAAATCGTCGAAATAATAGGTTTTCTCACCAGCAGTAGCTCCGTTGGTGCCAAAGTTGAAAAACACAGAAGCCTTGTCGTAAGTATTGGCAAGGTTTAATTGAGCAGTTCCACTTGCATAGTTAGCAAAATTGAAAGTTAAAGTTTCCCAACCCGCGGCAGTAGTAACTGTTGCTTCGGTTTCAACCGAAATAGTTGGATTTGTATGGTCTTCAACTTTCAAACGAACTGGAATTCCAGCATCAGGCGACCAAACGCGCAACGACATTTGGGTGTTTCCAGCCGAAAATGGAATTGGTGTAGCCAAACCTAATGCGGCTGGGGCAGTGATGGTTGTTCCAGCATACGTTTGAGCCGCCGCAGATTTAATCACTTTCACTACAGTGTTTGTAGCATCGGTAGGATCAACTTCGATCGTAGATGCTTCAGCACCTTCGAATCCGATCACTCCGTAATCAACACCTGCTACATCAAACGTAACCGGAAGGTCCATTTGTTGAGCAAATCCCAGCACGGAAACCAATATCGCCGCCGCTGAAAGTATAAGTTTTCTCATAGAAATTTGATTTTGAAATTTGTATTAAGGAGGCTAATATACACTAATTGTAAATTATACAAAAAGCTTTCGTTAACTTTGACACAAAATCCTAAGTATTGAAATTGCAATTTCGCTAGTGCTTCAAATGGAAAACTATCAACCAAGGCTTCTTCAAGACGATTTATATTCAATTCCAATTGATGAATTTTTCAAATCGGCGTTTTCGGTCGACTGTGTGATCTTTGGTTATCATGAATGTGAACTAAAGATTCTCTTCATCCAGCGAGGTGCCGAACCCTTCGAAAACTACTGGGCGCTCCCAGGTGACTTGGTGTATCCGAATGAAGATCTCGACACAGCAGCTTTCCGCATTCTGAATGATCTAACATCACTTACCAATATTCCGATTAAGCAAGTAAAGACCTTTGGAAAGGTTGATCGACATCCTTTAGGTCGGGTTATTACGATTGC
>CAMCXT010000096.1 GCA_945883545.1 Chitinophaga pinensis
GAAATTGATGGGTTACCGATAAATCATTCGATGTAAAACCATCGCTGAATGTCCATGTCAAACTATCAATAATGGCTGGATTTTCTGGATTGACTGTTACTTCGGTGTATGCGCAAGATTCTGTAGCAGTAATTGTAAAATTAGGCACCCCTGCTCCAACCAATATCGTTTGCGGATAGTTGAATGTATCTACTCCGTAAGGTGTATCCGCTACATAAGTTACATTGTAGGTCCCTGCTTGTGTATACAGGTGAACAGGGGTTTGAAGTGTCGAGATTGTTCCATCTCCTAAGTTCCAATACTGCACAACATGTGAGGTATCTTGTCGGAAAAAGTGAATCGTTGTAGGTGCACAAACCACCATTGGTTCAACTTGAATAGCCGATCCTGGAGGTTCTGATCCACCCGATGCAGATTCAGCATTTTGTGCTACTGCTTCATCGGCAAAAGCACTTCCAAAGCTTGAAAGTGTACAATTCGCTGTTGTAATGGTTAATGTAACCACATAGTCGCCATCTGTTTGATAGATATGGGTTGGGTTTTCTTGTGTTGAGGTAGTCCCATCTCCAAAATTCCAAAGCCAACCTGTTGCGCTTGAATTGTTGCTTGTAAAGGCAACTTCCAATGGGAACGGTGCTTCTGGATCGTAATAACTAGTGAAGTTTGCGAACAAAGAGCCAAAATTCACAGCGTTAAACCCTACAAATGAGTAAGTGCAACCTAAATCAGTAACCACATTAAGGCTAACATGGTGAACATTGTTGTTCGGATAAGTATGCGTTGGTAAAGCTTCTGTAGAGGTTGTACCATCTCCGAAATCCCAAGCAAAAGATTCAATAAAGTTTGTGTCAACATTGAATGTTACAGGAAATGGCGGACATGCCTCGTATGTTACAGAAAACTCAGGAATAGAACCTTCAATATGTACCTGCTGAAACACAGGATAGTGAAGCATACATGGAGAGCCATTGTTAATTAAAAGCGAAACAGTATAATCGCCAGGTTCATTATAAACATGGCTTGGTGATGGATCTGTTGATGTTGTCCCATCTCCAAAATCCCAGAGATACGAATTCGCTGTTTGATTACCCAAATCGAAGGATGCATTGAATGGGGCACAGGCGCTCACCGTTGGCGGAGGCGTGTAACTAGCTTGTGTGTATTCAACATCGAGCAAATCATTCATAAACAATGTATCGCGACAACCACCACTGTTTATGGCAATCAAGGTAACATCGTATTGCCCGAGCTGATTTAGCGTAATTGTTGGATTGGCTTGGTTGCTGGTTGTGCCGTTCCCAAAAATCCACTGATAACTTGTTGCTCCGGTTGTTTGGTTAGTAAAGGTTGAAGTTAATGGTGGGCAGTTAGTTGTGTCAGACACTGTAAACGCAGCCACAGGAGCAATTGCATTTACAGAGTTCAATTGGGTTTGCAATGCTACACATCCTTGACTGCTAGTAGCTGTTAGTCTAACCCAATGAAGCCCAGATTGTGTAAAGAGATGTGAAGGCTCGAATTGTGAAGAGTTGCTTCCATCACTAAATTGCCAGAAATAGCTAGTTGCTCCAGTGGAAGTGTTGTCTAAGCCTATCGTTAAAGGCGCGCAACCAGATGCATTTTGAACCGAGAAGTTCACCACTGGTTGTGCATGAACTGTGATTAAGTCGTTTTGAGTGCTCGTGTAAACACAGCCGTTACTCATGGTTGCTGATAACGAAATGTCGTATGTGCCAGCTGTTTGGTAATTTACATTGAAGGCGGGTGCTTGCGATTGTTGCCCATTTCCAAAACTCCATTGATACGATACCGCTCCAATGTTTTGAGGTGTGTTAAAATTGATAAATAAGGGCTGGCAGCCAGTGGTAACATTTGTAGTTATTTGAGGACTTACCGGCGTTTGAACTGTTACTAAATTGGTTTGGGTAATGGTGTCGAAACAGCCAAATCCATTTCCTACAACGAGAGAAACTGTGTATTGGCCTGGATTAGAGTAGATCTTGCCAGGATTCGCTTGTGTCGAAGTAGTTCCATCTCCGAAATTCCAAAGAAAGGTACTTGCTCCAGTTGAGGTTGAGGTGAATAAAAATGGAGTAGAAGGCTGGCACACACTGGTGGCATTCACCGTAAATGCTGCAATTGGAACGGGGTTAATCGTAATTGGCTGGGGAAGATTGTAAACCGATTGACAACCAACAGAATTCGTTGCCAATAAACTTACATGGTAAATTCCTGGAGTGTCGTAAAGTTTCGTCGGATTTGTTTGCAAGGAAGAATTTCCATCATCGAAATCCCAAAAAACACTCACTGCTCCAGTTGATGTGTTGTTGAAGTTGAATACCGTCTGATCTTCGCAACCCGAAGATTCTGAAACAGTGAAAGATGTTACTGGGCCAGGAAGTGCCGAAACCGACATAGTTTGTGAACTGGTTTGTCCGCCAGAACCAGTCGCAGTTAAGGTAACGGTGTAGGTTCCTGGACTAACAAATACGTTTTGTGGGTTAGGCAATGTTGAAAAATTACCATTCCCAAAATTCCAACTGTATGAAACAGCATTTGAAGACGTATTTGTAAAGTTCACGCTGTAAGGCGCACATCCTGCTTGACCTGAAGCCGTAAAGCTAGCTGTCGTGCTTTGAGCCATTAGCCCGAAAGTCGAAAAGACCAACATCAATGTGGCTAAGTAACGCAACTTCATTTTCTTAGTGTATAATTTCCTCATAGCGCTCCAATTAATTGTCTCCAACTCCATCAGCAACCAATGTTACTGTTCCGTTTTCTTCGGGAAGTGGTGTTCCGTTGATTCCTATTGCTTTAACTGTGTAAACGAAAACATCAGTGCTGGTAATTGCCTCGCCTTGATACTTTCCATCCCACAAGTCAGATATTTTATCGCTTTCAAATACCAACTCTCCCCATCTGTTGAAGATTCTGAGATTAAAATCGGTAATGTTTTGTGCTTTTACTCCAAACCTATCGTTGATGCCGTCGCCATTTGGCGTGAATGCAGATGGTATGTACAGCGTAGCTTTTGGAAGTGCTTCGGCAGTATTTGAAAGACTAGAAATGCCCGTGTTGGCAGCTTTAAAGCCAGTTACGCGGTAGCGCTTCTTTCCATCAGGTCCTGTTTGAGCATTTGCGCTTTGCAGCAAGCCAAATAAGGAAATTGTCATCCACAACGAGTAAAGTTTCAAGGCATTCATATCTTCAATCTGTATTACACACTGTATTACTGTATGTAAGCCCGATTGGTTTCCCTGAAAACTCTTGTCGGCACGCGATTTCTTACACGTGCAATGAAAAATCAATAAAATGTAAAATTGGCGAAGCTGCCATATTTAACTATCAGTTAATCAAGTTAATAGAATTTTTTCCACTGCTCTTAAGCCATGTAAGGATAGCTATGATTTTGTAGTCATTACCGATCCTAGGTTGTGCCTTTTTTATGTGATCAAAAGATTATCATTGTTTGAGATTTTAATCATACTGAAGCGTGTATTTTAAGGATTCGAGAATAATGACTTATATTGCTTGCAGCAAAAAAAATGAACAGCGTTTCAGTAAATATTTTTAGCCGAAAGGGTATTCAGAACGAGCTTTCTATGCTCAGTGAGTTGCCCACAGACTGGAATCTCTCTGCCTTGAATTTCTCTGAATCAGGAAAGGTTTTGCAGGGCGATTGGAAATTCGCATTGGTACAATATGCTGGTTCATCGGAAGAATTGGTTAGGGTTTCGACCGAAATTCTAAATGCAAATCCAGGTGTTCAGATTATCATTTTGGGCGATCAAATTCCTGGAATGGCGGTTTTTCATAGCAAGGCGGTTTTGGCCTTGAACAACTCCGAAATGGTTCATCTTCCGGGGCTACTCAGCGAAATTCTCCAAAGTCAAGTATATGGAAGCCATAAGGCTGCCATGATGGAATTGCAAGACAAAAATGCTGAGCTTAAAAAGATCAATCACGAGCTTGATCGGTTTGTTTATTCAGCATCCCACGATTTACGTTCTCCCTTAACATCGGTGCTTGGTTTACTTTATTTGCTTCGTGTTGAGGTGAAGGATGATGGTGCTCAGCGGTATGTAGATCTTATGGAAGAAAGTATCCTTAAACTCGACAATATCATTCGCGACATTGTGGCGTATTCTAGAAATAACCGAACCGAACTTCAAATTGAAGCCATTAAACTAAACGATGTGATGACAGATGTTGAATCGGGATTGCGTTATTTAGAAGCTCCTGGAATCAATATCCAAGAGGCAGTTAAGGTAGATGCATGTGCAGTATTTGCATCAGATAGAAACCGATTAACGACGATTCTTAACAACTTGATCTCGAATTCAATCAAGTACCGACACCCATCAAGAAGTCCCGAAATAAATGTATCGGTAGATGTAAGTAAAGAAATGGTAACCATCAACGTTCGCGACAATGGTATCGGTATTAAAGACTATCACCTCGGGAGAATCTTCGAAATGTTTTATAGAACGAGCGACCACAGTACCGGCTCCGGATTAGGGTTATATATCGTAAAAGAAACGATTAATAAACTTGGAGGCGATATTAAAGTTGAATCGGAGGTTAATCAAGGAACGCAATTTACCATTCAACTTCCTGCACATTATCAGAATATTCATTAGTTATGAAAACGGTACATACTGTTGTAATTATTGAGGACAATCCAATTGATGTTTTTATTAACACCAAAGTGATTCAACAGGCAGAATTGGCGGAAGAAATTCTACCTTTCAATTCGGCTCGGGAGGCCTTGAATTACCTAGCCAATTGCGCTGAATTGGGCAGTATGCCACCCGAATTGATCATTCTTGATATTCGGATGCCTGATATGGACGGATTCGATTTTCTTGAGGTTTTCGAAAC
>CAMCXT010000097.1 GCA_945883545.1 Chitinophaga pinensis
CAACACGCAAATCTGCAATTACAGAAAAACCAGTATTCTCGGCGCGAAATTTTGCTAATCCAGGTACGATAAGGGCAAGAACAGTATCGATTTTTTCCATGAAACTGTAGCTTCTAAAACCTGCCCCAAAGGAAATTCCATTTTTCAAAGCCAAATCGGCGTTCAGTTTCACCATGTGCCTATAACGATAGCGCAATATTGGTGAGTTCGGAGAAGCATCTACCTCGTTAAACGAATTGATTGCATATTTTAGAAATGGACCAATTTTAGCCAGCGAATCAGACGAACTTAAATCGACAGGTGTGATATAAGTATACCCTCCAACGATAGATAAATCGTGGCCTTTGATCTTTCCTTCGCTGAAAACCGAAAGTTCCAATCCACCAATTAAAGCGCGCGTTAAATTCACACTTTTGAATCCAGCTCCAAACAATGGTGAATTTGGTTTTCCCCACTTTCCAAAACTAAATTCCGTCATGTTATCGTAAGAAGTAACGAATGCAGCTAAGTCGATGTAGCCTGTCCATTGATCCTTCACAAACTTTCTTTTAATTCCTAATTCCGAATTCCAACCTTGTTCAGGATGCAAATCGGGATTGGGATATATGTTGATTATATCGATCTGGTACTTTACAAATCTTTCTGCAGGTGATGGAAAGCGGAAGCCTTCAGCAAAAGATCCTCTCAAAAACAGATTTTTAGAAGCACGGAAATTCACACCATAATGCTGCACAGGAATCGACTTGGTGAGAAAAGTGTCCAATCGAAAGATTTCATATCTCCATCCAGCAGTAACTTGAAAGCGACCAATCGATTTGTCGAGTTGAAGATATGCACCTGCAAAATTCCCAGTGTGCAGTCCACCCAAGGCATCATCGCGAAAGCGGAAATAATTCGACGACAAGCCAGCGAGCAAGCTCATATTCCAAAATATATCTGCTTGATATTGGTAATCGGCATTGAAAATATGCGTTGCAGGTTGCCAATTGTCGGAACCAACTTGATACGTTCCAAAATATCGAGTGCGTAAGCTATGCTTGTTGTTGGCTTTATCGAACCAGATTGCCCAAGGATCGATATTCATCCATAGATCATTAAAATCAAGACTTATACCGTCGGAAAATGGCTGAAAAGCTTCCGTGGAATCGTTCTTCCAGAACAGGAAGAAACCACTTTTTTGCCTCATGATGTTCCCATCCAACCCAAGAGCAAATTTGCCCTTATTGAATCTTTTGCGCACCTTAAAACACATGCGCACACGTTCTTCATATTCACCATTTAACCAACTGGTCGATTTTAATCCGTTCCCTCCCAAAACCACATCGATATTGTTCTTGGTTTTGAACATGTGAGAGAATTGAACGCCCGATTGATAGGGCAAACTTCTTCCCCACCAAGCCAAAGGTCCGTTTGATTCAGGGGTAACCGAGCCAAAAGTTGAAACCCTTGTTTGGGCAATAGAATCGGGCCACATAGTGCGAAGGTGAATCACTCCATTGAGTGCTGATGCTCCGTATTGCACGGATGAAGCACCCTTCACAACTTCAATTTGATCTGTAAGTTCCAGTGGAATGTAATTCCATTTGATATCGTTTCGATCGGCAGTAACCAAGGGCTGATTGTCGACCACCAGCAATACACGAGATCCTGCCCCATAGGCATATCCAGAACCACCCCGGATAGAAGCTTGTCCGTCTAGAATATTCACACCAGAAAGACGTTCTGCTGCTTTGGCGAGATCTGGAGTGATCTTCCGTTGTAGATCTTCTGCTTACACAACATCGATGCTTACAGACTGCAATTCGAGTGGTTGGATGTACTTGGTACCACTCACAACCAAAGTGGTTAGAGATTTTGATGTTGGCTGAAGTTTAACTTCCAGTAATTCACTGCTTGGACTCTCGATTCGAACCGTAGAATCGCGGTAACCATACAATTTGAATTGGTATGAAACTGACCTGTTCCTGATTTTGGGATCTGTGAAATTTCCTTGAAGATCAGAAAATCCAAGGAATTGATCATTCTCACTAACAATCACGCGATATAACAATTCGCCTGTGCGGCTATCTGAAATTTGAAATGAAGTTTGAGCGTTAATTGAGTTGCTGAAAAACAGCAGAATCATTAACGATTTCCATAGAAAAAACTGCTTCAATACTTAAATTGTAAGAACGTTAGACTTAAGAAAACTTCGACTAAAAAAGGACTATTTTCCCAGTAAATCGGTTTCCATTCAAATTAACGACTGTGAAATAGAGCCCTGCAGGAATTGCTGCATCTCTAACGATGGTGGTTTGATTGCCAGTGAATAATTTGGAAAGGACTTTTTTTCCAGTGATATCAAAAACTTCTAATTCTGCATTTGTTGCCCAAAATGGCAGACCAATTTGAAAGGATTCTTGGGCTGGATTGGGTGAAATTTCAAGTTTTTGGGCAATTAATTTGTCAAGTCCAGCGGTGGTGAAATTGATACAACCAGAGGTGTCGCTGCAAAAATTCTGCGTTATAATAACTGCATATTCTCCATTTGCTGAAGGAATAAAGGCTTGATTAACAGCGCCAGTAACCACCGAACTTGTAGAACAATTTACCCATTGATAATTTGCATTTGCAGCATTTGCCAACAGATAGTTGTTGTTTGATGTTACAGAAACATCAGGTGAATTGTCAGTAACATTGAGAGCAACCAAGGAGTCACAAGCACCAGAAACCAAAAATGCGTCATAGTAAATACCGGGCGCATCGATGATCTGGGAGCCAAAAGAGAAGGCTGTTCCGCAATAAGTAGAGTTTACAGTAGTGTAATTATTAACGCCAGACGTGAAATTCGAAGTGGTTCCAGTCAGGGCCATATCGCTGATGATAGTTGACGAACCTGAAGCTTGATCGATCAATGCAGGAATTGCAGTGTTGTCGCCATCTACTTGGCCATCATTGAAATCAAGGTAAACTTGAAGCCCTTGAGAAGCTGGTGAAATTTTAGTATCGATGATACAATTGATTTCTTCAATTGTTAATTTTCTGTTCCACAATCCAACCTCATCAATTTTACCAGTCATTCCGAATGTAAACGCCTGATAATCTAAATAACCAATCGATAAGTCTGTTCCTGCGTTTGCCAATGTTCCATTTGCTGCAAGTGAGTCGACTTGGTTTCCGTTGATGAAAAACCTCATGAAAGCTCCATCATAAGTGAGCGCAAAGTGCTGCCATAAATTGCCTTGAAAATCGCCGTTGTGTACAATGGTAAATTCCTCGTTGTTACTGTTTCTAAATCTTGCTTCTATTTCGGTTGCGCTCAACTGTAGTAGGTAAAAATCCGCAGAAAAATCATTTCTAAAACCCAAGATACCATCGAAATCAGGAAATCCAGGTGCTGGATTGTTCAATGAAGCCCAGCATGCCAAACTCACCTCTGACGATCCTGAAACAAGATCAACTGCACCGATAACGCGAACTTTATCATCAATACCGTCGAAGTCTAATGAAGATTGATTTTGAGCAATGGCGGAAAAGGAAGTGAATGTTGCTAAGAAGATTAGCGAAATTGCGTAGAGTGTTCTCATTTAGGGAGGTATCAAAAAAACAAATTAAAGGAATTGAATTCAATAAAACACTAATCTTCGTTCAGCAGATGAATCGAAAGGAAGAATTCTAGTACCGATTAAATCTTGGTGATTTGCGTTTAAATGTGAGTTAAACCAATAAAACAGGTAAGAATAAACGTGTAATTGTAAAATTGAGATTTGAATTAATAGTCGTTTATTGTGTAGACGAAAATCAAATTCAAGAATGCTTAAAGAAACAAAATTAGGTACTATGAACGCCCTGAAGATGTCGCGTAAAACATCATCGGAAGCAGAAAGCCTGCTTGTTATACGGGGAAATCACTTCCACCAGATAATGCTTTGGGTAACTGGATTTTTTGGAATTGGATATGGGATATTGGATTATCTGCAAGGAAATTTCGACCAAATGGTCATGAATCTGAGTGTTACTCCGATTATGGTTCTTTGCTATTGGTTGTTTAAACAAGGGTTTGATAATTTATCTAAAATATTGAATGTAATAGCTGTAGTAATAATCATCTCCCTGCATTCTTTTATTCAAACTCAAGCCACGCTGGTATTGGCGTTTTTTATTCCCATATTTCTTAGCGCACTCATCTTATTTCAGGGGAAAAATCAGTTTATTGGTTATGTACTAACAGGGTTGGTTTTTGCATGGATGGTTTTGCTATTGTTGACAGATATAACTATTGGAAATCCAGAAGTTTTATCCAAAAAGCAATTAAAATTAGAATGGCTGATAAATTTAACAGGATCTTCTGTTGTAGTTATTATGGAGGTCATTTTTCTTCTGATGCTCAATCGATCGATGCAGAATGAATTGATCGAAAAATCAAAAAATCTTGATTTGAATAATCAAATGCTCCAAGCCTCTCTGCGCACTAAGGATAAATTAATTTCAATTATTTCCCACGATATTCGAGGTCCAGTTGTGATGATAAACTCTGGATTAAATATGCTCGAGGAGATGAATAACCTGGATGTTGAAAATAAGCAAATATTTGACGAATTAAAAAAACGATCTAATTCAACAGTTTCATTGATCAATAATTTATTGGTTTGGTCAAGAAGTCAAACAAATCAAATAAAATTTAGTCCGACTCCAATTAAATCTGAAAAATTAAAATCAATCTTCGAATCAATTTCAGAATTTGATTCAAATAAAAACATAAGTATAGAATTGGCTTTAGATACATCTGCCGAAGTAACTGCCGATCCTAATATGTTAGAAGCGATTTTAAGAAATCTATTTAGCAATGCTGTTAAATTCACTCCAACAGACGGAAAAATAACAATCGGA
>CAMCXT010000098.1 GCA_945883545.1 Chitinophaga pinensis
TTTTGCACCTTGGGTAGGTGCTTTGATTAAGAACCTCGATCAACCGATTTTATTCCTTGCAGAAGAAGGCATGGAAGAGGAAGTTGTTACAAGAATGTCGCGTGTAGGCTACGACAATTCCCTTGGATTTTTGAGAGGTGGCATGAAAACATGGATAGAGGCTGGTTACACAACTGAAATTTTGGAGCAAATTACTGCTGAGGATTTTGCGCATAAATTCGGAATCGAAAGTTTGAATTTATTAGATGTGAGAAGAAAAAGTGAATATGATTCTGAGCACTTAACTGGCGCGGAAAATATGCCACTTGATTTCATTTTTGATAATTTAAGTATGGTGAATCCGGCGCAGAAATACTATATCCATTGTGCTGGCGGATACCGATCTGTAATTGCCTCTTCAATTCTCCAATCAAAAGGCATAAACAATGTTGTAAATATCATGGGTGGATTTAAAGCATTATCAGCGACGTCTCTACCAAAAACAGACTATTTAGCACCGAAAACCATGTTGTAAAATAGTTCTAGTTCAATCCCAAAAGTCCATGTTGAAATTTCAACATGGACTTTTTTATTGTCCAACCAATTGAGTTACATTTGGGCAGTTGAACATCGAGGATGATAAATACATACAGAATGCTGGCCATGCTGCTAATGGTTTGGGCCTGCAACTCTAAAGAAGCTCTTGCACAAAAGCACTTACCACAAAAGGGGCAATTTTTTGTTTATTGGGGTTATAATCGAGCGTGGTTTGCAGACTCTGATATTCATGTTTATGGTGAAGGCTATGATTTTACAGCGTACCAATTAAAAGCTGAAGATAGACCGTCTCCATTAAATTGGGATTATGTAAAACCATCTACCATATCGATTCCTCAATTTAATTTTAGAGCAGGATATCAAATAAACGATAGATTTTCATTAACGCTGGGAACAGACCACATGAAATATATTGTTATTCAAGATCAAATTGCCAATATATCAGGAATTATTCGACCTGAATTTTCGGAGAAATACCAAGGCTCTTATTTAAATACACCTCAAAAAATCACCAAAGATTTTCTTCGTTATGAGCACACCAATGGTTTGAATTTCATAACACTTGAGGCCGAATATCTTTTACCAATTACCCATTTTGCTAAAAGAAAAGGAAGAATCTCGTGGAATTTTGGTGGTGGAGGATTCGTCTTGTTACCTAAATCTGATATTCAGGTGGCCACAAAGGGAGCAGACAACCGCTACCATATTGCGGGTTATGCTATTTCGGCTAAAACCGGACCACGTGTAGATTATGGAAGATTCTTTTTAAGCTCAGAATTTAAACCTGGTTATGCCACAATGCCAGACATTTTAATAAACAATGATGCTATTGATAGAGCAACACAAGACATAGCGTTTTTGCAATATTATATTGTGCTGGGTTATAAGTTCAGGTTGTTTAAATCGAAAGAAATTGTTGAATAATAAAGTAGTTAAAATTACTCTAATTTTAGAACTGATAATTCAGAATTAAATTATAGAGCGACATATTTATCTTGTTAATCACGTATTTCGAGTTTCCATAAGATTCTCCGATTCCACCTTTGTAAACATAGAGAAATTGAAGATCCATTCCATCTAATGCCTTTTCGAATTTATAACGTAAATCGAAATTAAATTGGGTATAAGATGGAAAACCGTATTTATTCAAATTAGGATCTTTTACATCGGGTAGGAAATAATATCCATACCCTAAATCAAATTTAAATTTCGACTTCGGAATTGGCATTGAAAATACAGCATTAAATGCTTTTGATTCGCCATATCCTTCGAATCTTTCCCGTGGCATAAATGTAAAAAACGGATCTCTCCCCCACTCTCTTGGCATCAAGTATCTGCCTTGATTTGTAATTTCTGTGAAGTTAAAAGTGATCGACCATTTCTTTTCATTCCTTAATCCCAATCTAAATCCATAAGTTAAAGATGAATTGTTTGGCCCGAAATAAGCTTTCGTAGAGTCGGGATTCCCTCCTTCATTGACTGCTGTTTGTGTGATTAATTGAGTTCCAGTAATAAGTTTGTATTTGCTTCCCTTTTTCAAACTAAACTCAGAAGTTACTTGAGCTAAACCTGTGTTAAAGATATTATCGACGTATTGATCCCAAAGTTCTACTTTAACTTTATTTCCGATTTTGTACGAAGCTCCAAACAAGGCTAACCAATCACTTTCCGTATGACCTGCATAACCAGAAACTGTTCCATCCGGACCAACTCCTAAAGGATATTTCCCAATTGATTCTCCTATCGAATACCATTCTACAGTGCTTCTTGGAGAAACACTATATAGTAAACCCAAATTTAAAGTGAGGTTTTTCACTTCATTAAATTCCCCTAATAACCCTTCAACCAATGTAGGACGCATTCTTCCATCTTGCGGATTAATAAAAGGAGTTCGAATATGCTGTTTACCGAATTTCAAATAAGAACGGTCGTTCCCATATCGAAGATACAAATCTTCTAAACGATCAAGATCTTTATGATTAGAGGGGTTTCCGACATCAAACAAGCCAATTTCGTAGCGATTACTTTGCTTGGATGAGGGATCTTTTGCAGCTAAATCGGAGGAAAATATATTGTATATAAAATACCCACTTAACCCGATGCTAAAGCCGTGTTTTCTAGGTGTTTCGTAACCAATCCCTAAGCCGAAAGCCATTGCATGGAAATCAGTTAGTGAACCAGAATTATCAGTAGCCATGAAATAAGTCCGAGAATGCCCATGAAAGTGGCCTCTTCTAAAAAACGAACCCAAAGAAGTATCCTTTTTCTGCACATGTGCAGTGTCATGCACTGGCTCCGTATAGTTTATTGCAGACAACTGAATTGAAAAACCCAGTAACAAAATAGAAAAACGCTTTCTCATTTAAAATCCTGTCTTGATGTAAGACCAACCTTGCTCTTGTTTTACAACAATCTCAGCAATGCCCATTTGAACATAAGAAATGTCTTCAAACAATTGAATTTCCTCAATCTTCTTCTCCTTCATGGAATTTCTACAAGCAACGAAATTTACATTCATGCTTTTAAATTCTATAAAATTTGGAGCAATTAAATTTTTCTCCTTCATCAGAAATTCCATGCCGGGCCCATGGCAAACAATCTCAATTGCCACTGAATCATTCCAACCTTCTTTCAAATTACTAATTTGCTTCATAAGCGATTTATGTACCATAGGATCAGCAGATGTTAGCTGCATTACTATTTTATGAGAAGGAATAGCCTTTGAATTCTGTGCGTTCAATTGAAATGCATTACTCATCCAGGTAATGCTCAATAAAATGAAAGTTAGAAATGATTTCATTGTTCGAATTGGGTTTGGTAATTTTAGAATATACGTTTACTTCAAAAGTCTTCCACTGCCCTTCCAAGCTTGAATACCTCCAACTAAATCAAACATTTTAAGATTTCTATTCTTTTGAAATATTTGAAGAGCCTGGTTGCTTCTATTTCCTGAAGCGCAGTAAATCAAAGCTTTTTTATTTCCAACAGCTTTTTCAAATTCAGTCTGAAAATCGGGACTATAGAAATCGATATTAATTGCTTTATCAATATGGCCAGAAGAATATTCTCTTGGCGTTCGAATATCAACTAACACAAATCCGCCTTGCTTAATATTCTTGTCGAATTGGTCAACAGTTAACCTGGTGGATTGTGTAAATCCTGCATGAATAATTAAAAACAATACAGGAATTAAACTCAAAATTCTTTTCATGACCACAAATTATTTAGCGGTTGATTTTTCTACTTTAAAAAGTCCCGGAACCAAGCCGCCCATGAAGGCGAAATAGAGCGTATTGTTTACAGGAGATCCAGTGATTGCGCATCCATTGGTGCAGCCCCAGAAATACCAATAAGAATATCCCACAATTGCACCTGCTATTGCTCCAATTGCAGTAGGAATATATTTCTTCCAATTCATGATTCAGAGATTAAGTCTACTTTTTAGATCTTGGATCAATACTACAGCCTCTTCGAGAGCCACAGCCATAGTCGAAAATCCCCATCAACAATATTGCAGCACCAAGCACTATTGTTAAAATTGAGTCATTGGTAATGCCTTGAAAAATAAAGGCAGATCCAATAAACAAACGCAACAATCGGTTTAAATGCCAAATCTCGAAAAACCTTACCAATTGCGCTTTCAACGTATTTTTTGAATTAACGAATTCCACGGACCTCCATTCACGGTTTCAACACCTGCAGCAGTGAGAATACTTTTAGCCATGCCGCTTCTAGCACCGCTTCTGCAACATGTAATAACAACTTTGTTCTTACTTTTTAAATCGCCCGTCTTGCTCTTGATTGAATCTACCGGAATATTTAATGACCCTGGGATATGACCCGATTTAAATTCAGAAGGTGTTCTAACATCAACAATAATTGCACCTTCAGACATTAATTTTTTGTAATCGACAGGTGAACCGAAAAGACTTTTGAAAATTCCAAACATGGCTGTAATTATTTAACTTCTGTAATTAAATCGTAAATGCTTCCACCGTTGTAAACTTCTTCAACACCAGCTTGCTTAAGAATAGATGCTGCCATTCCACTTCTCGCGCCACTTCTGCAGTACAATAAATAAGGTGCTGGCATTTCTTTGATATCGTAAACTCTGGCTTGAATTAAATCAACTGGAATATTGATTGCACCAGGAAGATTTTCAGAAGAGAACTCCATTGGGCTTCTCACATCGATAATGGTTGTTCCCGGTGTATTTAAAAGTTCAGAAATGGTTTTCATTGTATTTGTGTAGTTGGGTTAAACAAATTGATCTATTTCAAAACCGTTTACTTCAATTAGTAAACTTGAAC
>CAMCXT010000099.1 GCA_945883545.1 Chitinophaga pinensis
AGCGTCACTTTTACCGGGTACCTCAACGGACAACCTGCACCAAATGGAAATCCCGTTACTTTTTACCTTGCCGATTTCCGGTTCGAAGACAACAGCCTCGATTACATCGTTCGAGATTGGCGATTGGTAGATCTTTCACCTTTAGGAACTTATGTGGATAGCATCACCTACACTTTTGCGTCATCAGACAATGGCGATTTCGGCATCAATACGCCAACCTACTTTTGTATCGATCAATTGATTTACAACGAATTTACAGGAATCGAGAAAGCGCCATCAACCTTCGCAGAAGTGTTCCCAAATCCAGCCGATGCATTTGTTCAAATCAACACAAACGAAACATTAGAGAACATTGAAGTAATGACTATGGACGGCAAAACAGTTCAGGCTTCAGCAAGTATCTCAAACAATCTTGATGTTTCGGGGCTTGAAAATGGTTTCTACATCATCCGACTTACTTTTGCAGACGGACAAACAGCAACCCGCAAGCTGATTGTAAAACATTGAAAAAACTAACCTCAGCAATCCTATTTCTTCTTTCTGCCACAGCAGGTTGGTCGCAGTTTGCACCCGCTTTGGGGCAGTCCGGAGCCATTGCCATTCACCGAGATAGTGCAGCGATAGTGGCTTGGGCAACTACTGTGGTGATTGATCGAGGTTTGATGCAGATCAACATCGACTCCATCGGCGATGCTTGGGCTGGTGCAGATGAAGATGCCTTAGGAAGAGCTGGCGACAATCCAACTATCAGTTTAGGAGATGGAGGAACTGCCACTTTGGGTTTCGAATTCCCAATAAAAGATGGCGAAGGCTACGATCTTGCCGTTTTTGAGAATAGCTTCGATGGTTTGTTCCTCGAATTGGCCTTTGTGGAAGTAAGTTCTGATGGTGAACGTTTTGTGCGATTCCCCGCATTATCACTCACCGATACAAGCACTGGAACTTCTGCTTTCGGCTACACACAAACGGCAAAAGTGCACAACCTTGCCGGGAAATACCCAATGAATTACGGAACGCCTTTCGACCTTTCGGAATTGCAAGATTCAGTTGGACTCAATATCCAATCGGTTCGTTATGTTCGAATTGTAGACGTGATCGGCACCATGTTGCCCGATTTTGCCAGCCGAGACGCTGAAGGCAGAAAAGTCGCTGATCCTTGGCCAACACCTTTCCCATCATCGGGTTTCGATTTAGATGCTGTTGCTGTGATGCACAACACCGATCCTGCCAGCCTTGAAACTTTGGCTTCAGCGTTCGAAATTTTTCCACAGCCATGCAGCAATCAGGCTTTCCTTCGGATTGCCGAACCATCATGGAAACAGCCAATTACCGCAAAGCTGCTCGATACGTCAGGCCGATGCATTCAGCAGTTAGGCTCCTTTTCCCCGGAGGGGACAATTGAAATTGACCTCAGTGCGGTAAACGCAGGAACATATTTAATCGAACTAGAATCATCGGAACGTGTTTATAGAAAGCTATGTGTGAAAGGATTCTGAAGTATTTCTTGGTGTTGCTGATGGCAATTTCGGTTGTAGGATGCAAGGACGATGAGCCCGAACCAGAGCCCGAAGTGCCTGTGGAAAAAGGACATGCCGTTTTTGTGCTCAACGAAGGAACCTTTCAGTGGGGAAATGCCACATTATCGCACATCAAACTCACAACCAACGAAGTACAAGAAGATGTGTTTGCACCTGCCAACAACCGACCGATCGGCGATGTACTCCAAAGTGCAGCAATGATCGACGGGAAAATTTGGCTCGTAGTGAACAACTCACAAAAGATTGAACGCATCGACCCGAAAACGGCCACTGCAAACGCACCCATCGAAGGACTTCAATCGCCGCGATATTTGCTGGAAGCCAAGCCTGGAAAGGTGTATGCAACCGACCTTTACGCAGATCGAATTAATGTGATCAATGTTTCGAGTGGAACGGTTACAGGATCGATAGAAACACGCGGCTGGACGGAAGAACTTCTGCTTCACAATGGTTTGGTTTGGGTGTGCAATACCGATTTAGACAAGCTGTTTGTGATTGACCCAAACACTGATCAAATCGTTGATTCTGTTCAAGTTGGAGATAAACCAAGGAGCATCAAAAAAGATTTAGCTGGAAAACTTTGGGTGCTTTGCGAAGGTGAAATTCCGCCCGCCGAAACCGCTGGAAGTTTGGTAAAAGTGGATCCTGAAACCCGCGCAGTTCTGCAAACATTCACAATGCCTTTGGTAACGGATCATCCAACTAGATTGCAAACGAATGTTTCAGGAAGTGAAATCTATTTCTTGCTCAATGGTGTGTATAAAATGAATGTCCAATCGACAACTCTGCCCGCCAATGCTTGGATTGAAGCCAATGGAAGATCTTTTTACGGATTAGGAATTCAATCGGCTGATGAATCGATTTGGGTGAGCGATGCCCGCGATTATGTGCAGAAAGGCAAAGTGTACCGCTACAACCAACAGAAAACCGAAATTGGCAGTTGGGATGTCGGTGTAATCCCATGTAGTTTCTACTTTTACTGATCCTATGATGGATCAAACCAAACCACGATTATCATTCTGGAATCCGCTCTACATCGGAGTGATTTCGTATTTCTGCCTACTCGTTCCAGGTTTGGTGTTGATGTGGATGAATTTCCGTCGGATGGGACTTCAACGAAAGGCCCGCTTTACAATTATCATCGGAATTCCAATGTTATTGGCAGTATTAGCCATTTACATTTGGGTTCCAAAAGAATACGACGATTGGGTGGGCGCTTTGCACATTACGCTGGCAGTCGTGATCGGTGCAATTCCCTATCAGGATTATAGAAGGTTGATGGATGAAAATCCTCACCAAAAACCAGCCTTGCTGATCAAACCCGCGTTGCTTTCCATTTTGTTTCCCTTGGTATTGTTGGCTGCATGGTACGCCTTTGCATCGTTTCAGGAAGAAAAGCGGGTTGAAATACTCACTGCATCGATGGATGCTTATCAAAAAAATGATTACCGAAATGCCTTGAATCTACTCAACGAAGTGAAAGCTGAATTTCCCGAAGAAAGATTGGCATTCGTAAATTCTGCCATCGTATATGAAGCCCTTCAAAAACCTGATTCTGCCGCTTGGAACATCGAACAATGGTTGAAAATTGCGCCCAACGATGAAGAAGCGAAAGAAATGCTGGAGCGTTTTCGCTATGCTTCGTCCAATCGATAAGACTTGATAAACCATGCCGATTGCTGAATGTCTTTCGATAAAATTCGGTCTTCAGCAATAAATGGAACCACTTTTCGGTAGGCAGCCATCAACTTTTCCAATGCTGGCGAAGTTTTCAATGGTCTTCTGAATTCCAATCCCTGACTTGCATTGAGCAACTCGATCGCCAAAATATTCTCGAAATTCTTCAGCACTCGCCAAGCTTTGGTTGCAGCATTTGCACCCATCGAAACGTGGTCTTCTTGTCCAGCCGATGAATCAATCGTATCTGCCGAAGCCGGGGTACACAGCTGTTTGTTCTGGCTCACCAAGGATGCGGCGGTATATTGCGGAATCATCAAGCCCGAATGCAATCCAGCGTTAGCGGCCAAAAAGTGCGGCAAACCACGCTTCCCAGAAATGAGTTGGTAAGTTCTACGTTCCGAAATACTTCCCACTTCGTGGATAGAAAGGCACAAGTAGTCAAGCGCCATCGCCAGTGGTTGACCATGGAAATTTCCGCCCGAAAGAATCAAATCGTCATCAGGAAATACATTCGGATTGTCGGTTACTGAATTGATTTCACGGGTAAAAACGTCGTTCACATGTGTCCATACATCACGCGAAGCGCCCAACACTTGTGGTGTACAGCGGAAAGAATATGGGTCTTGTACTTGAACTTTATGTTGTGATGCGATTTCGCTTCCATGCAACCACTGCCGAACCATTTCTGCTACTTTGATTTGTCCAGGGTGTGGACGAATCTGATGCAAATTTGGATGAAAAGGTTCTACTCGACCGTCATATGCTTCAAGCGAAAGCGCCATGATCGCCACTGCCCAATCGAACAGCGCGGCACTTTTCGAGAGCAATTGCACACCAAATGCAGCCATGAATTGTGTTCCATTCAACAATGCCAAACCTTCTTTCGAGGCTGGAACGATAGCTTCCCAACCCATAGATTCGAGCACTGATGAAGCTTCTTGACGAATGCCATTCACCCAAACTTCGCCCATTCCCAACAAAGGCAAGCACAGGTGCGCAAGTGGCGCCAAATCGCCTGAAGCGCCCAAAGAGCCTTGTTCGTAAAGTACTGGAAGAATATCGTTGTTATAGAAATCGATCAAGCGCTGCACAGTGGCCAATTGCACGCCTGAAAAACCATACGAAAGCGCTTGAACCTTAAGGAACAACATTGTTTTCACAATTTCAGGAGACACGGCATCACCAGTTCCGCAAGCATGCGACATGATGAGGTTGCGCTGAAGATCAGAAAGCTGATCATCGTTGATTTTTACATCGCACAGTGCACCAAACCCAGTATTGATACCATACACAGGTGCTTCAAGTGCATTTATAGTTACATCGAGATATCGACGACAACGTTCAATGTTTTCAATTGCCTGTTCCGACAAGCTGATTTTCGTTCCTGAAGCTACTAACTGAGCAACTTCTAGCGGAGAAATAGATGATGGCCCGATGAT
>CAMCXT010000100.1 GCA_945883545.1 Chitinophaga pinensis
CATCCTGATATTTTCCCGCAGCAAGGTGTTCATGGGGCTAAGGTAGGAATAAGAATGCGATGAATAGGGGATTAAAATATCAGAGAAATTGAATTTCTTAATCGAATTCTAAATCGTATTTCATTAACAAACCTGCAAGCCCGTCGGAGGAGAATTTTGCCTTTCGAATGTGGTTCGACTCTGGATCAATTTGAAAATACCTAGCATTTCTGAAATCCGCTTTTTCGAGGATTGTATTGTCGAACGTGGCATCGAGCAAATCTGAATCATTAAAATTTGCCATACTTAAATCGCATTCCGTGAAGTCGCATTCGCGCAGGTTGCAAGATTGAAAAGCAGTTTTTTTCATTTTCAATCTAAAGAAAGATGCAAGATTAAGGTTGCAGCTTGAAAAACTCACTTCAAAAAGGAATGGATTGCAATGTTCAAAGTGAAGTCCAAGCAATTTACAGTCTTTGAATTTCACCTCACGAAAAGAAGAATTTGCCAGATTGGCCATACTTAAATCACATCCGATAAAAGTACAATCGGAGAACAGAAATCCGCTGAAATCGGTATTTGTAAATAAGCAATCCGTGAATGTGCAATTTTCATATTCTGCCAATTCGAGCGGCTCAATTGCTGAGTTTTGTTTCTTGAATTGTTGATCGCTGATGTAATTTCCAGCCATGTTGAAGGTTCAGAATTTTGATAAATCAGAATTGAATGATTTTGATTTCCCAGGGTTGCAGTTCCAATTTATCGAGGTTGATCGAACCGCCATTGATCACATCAGTTCCACTGCGTTTCCCTTTTAACATTTCATCGTAACGGGCAGCATTTGGAAGTGGTTCAGACTTTTCGTTGGCATTCATGATAACCATCACAGTTGATTGCTGGTCGTACCGGAAATAAACGTAAAGGCTCTTTTCTGGGATGAATTGCATCATCTTTCCATTCTGCACAGCTGTGTTTATCTTCCGCCATTGGGCGATTTTCTTGGTGAAATTGAAGGCATCATTTTCCTTTTCGTTTCTTCCAGATGCCTCGAATTTGTTGGAAGCATCACCGGTCCAACCGCCCTTGAAATCCATTCTAACCCATCCATCAGGGTTTGAAAAACCGGTCATTAGGATCTCAGTACCATAATAGATCGAAGGAATTCCGCGCATCGTAAGGAGGAATCCAAGTCCCATTTTGTATTTACGAATGTCTTCACCCACCACTGAATAAAAACGACTTAAATCGTGGTTGTCGAGGAATGTCACGTTTCGCATTGGGTGCGCGTACAAGGCATCTTCTGCAACGGTATAATAGATTTTTGAAACTCCGTCGGTCCAACCGAAAGGGCGGGTGAGGGCCTCGTTAATGGCTTTGTAAATTTGGAAATCGAGTACCGATGGAAGCTTAGAATCGAAATTTCCACGTGATTTATATTTTTCTGCGAAGAAGGCTTGAATCGGAACTGTGTGTTCCCAGATTTCACCAAACATATTCATTCCAGGGTATTCTAACAGGATGTCGGCCGACATTTGAGCCATGTAGGTTTGATCTGGATAGGCATAAGTATCGATACGGAAATCATCAACACTTGCGTATTCAGCCCACCAAATGTAGCTCTGCGTGAGGTATTTAGCCACATGTGGATTTTTTTGATTCAAGTCGGGCATGTGGTAATCGAACCATCCGTTGTGGAAAATATTCAATTCGTTTTGGGAGGCATACGGATCCATTGCCAGTGGTGCGCGGTAGTTGGTTCTGGTGAATTCTTTCCATTCGTTGACCCAAGATTTTTCAGGTAGATTTCTGAAGAGCCAGTGTCGGTTTCCAATATGGTTTGGAATGATATCCATGACAACTTTCATCCCACGTTTGTGGGATTCTTCTACGAATTTCAGGTAGGTATCATTGCTTCCCAAGCGAGAATCTATTTTGTAATGATCGGTAATTGCGTAACCATGATAGGAAGTTTTCGGTTGGTCGTTTTCCTGAACAGGATTCAACCAAACGGCAGTTACACCAAGATCGTTCAAGTAATCCAACTTGTTGATGGCTCCTTGAATGTCGCCACCATGTCGCCAATACATCGAATCGCGGTTGATGGATGGTTCTTGAGTGCCTTTCACGATGTCGTTCGAAGGATCGCCGTTGGCAAATCGATCGGGCATGATGAGGTAAATGAAGTCGGAAGTTTTTACGCCTCTCGATTTTGCTAGATCGCGGTTGGTGCGTTGTTTCAATTCGTAGGTGTAGGTGAGTTTTTTCTTCCCAGATGTGAAGGTGATTGGGAATTTTCCAGGTTGAACATTGGCATCTAAGACCAAAGAGAGGAAGAGGTAATCCTTATTTTCGACAGAATCTTGCTTCACCAAAAGAACACCTGGATAATTGATGCTTGCTTTAAATTGTGCGATTTGTGGATTATAAACGAGCAATTCCAATTGCGGATTGTTCATTCCAGCCCACCAAAATGCAGGATCGATTCGGGCGATTTCGTTCGTTTTGTTCTTTTGAGCAAAAACTGCGAAGGGTAAAAGTAGTAGAAGTATTTGAGCAATTCTCATGGGTTGATCTTTCGTTTTTTTGATTCTATCATTTAAAACAAAAGGGAACCTAGGCTCCCCTTGTTCTTCTCACACAATTTACACTTGAAGTGTAGTAATTAAAAGTTAGTGTCTAAGTGACACAAAAGCAAATATATTGATTCGGATCAATCCACCAATGGAAATAATTGGATTGTGCGATTTCATTGGTTGAGCAATTCTTTGAATTTGATTATTGTAGTTCGACCAATTCCGTGAAGTTTAATGAGATCATTGAATGGAGCTGACTTTAAATTTTCGATAGATGTGATTCCTGCTTGAACAAGAGCTCTTTGGGCTGGCGTTGAAAAATGCTGAAGGAATTCGTGGTCCTTGTGTTCATTTGCGGAACAGGTTGGACAGACTTTGCAATTGGATGATTTTTCGAAACTGTGACCGTTTTCACAAGTAATCTTCATCTTGATTTATTAAGGTTTTCGATGACTCTAAAAGCTGTTATTTTTTGAATCAATTCAAGCGGAAGAGGTTTGTCGATAGGGAATTGAATGGCGCCTTTTGAAGTTTTGTATGGTTTTAATTCATCTGCGAAATTTGTTATTCCAGATGGAGCAGGGTAGAATCCGATGTGATTTTTGTATGCGGCAAAGTGCACCAAATTGCCATTTAAGTAAAAGGTGGGCATTCCGTATGACATTTTCTCTGTTGCACCTGGGGCCACATGTTGAATGGCTTGATACAAACTATTTAAAAGCAGTTGTATTTCTGGCGTTTGTGCATTTATGTATTCATTAAAAATCGAATCCTTCATGGAATTTATTTTACTTAGAATTATCAGGCAATTTAATTGTTTGATTGGAATTTAGTTTTGAAGTAATCCGAATTTGTTTGATGGATTTCAAAATTGATTTTAGTTGTAATTACAAGAATGTATTTGAGTTTCCATATTCTGTGGAATAAAACGATTTTTCATTGATAATAAAATAGCTATGCTGAACCTAGGTTTAGGAAGTATGGAGCCTTCAATTGCTCATTCATTTAATAAGCACTTCTCTGAACACTTAAAGGAACTATTGAAAAATGAAATCAACAACACGGTTCATTTCTTTTTTCATTTTTGACTTGACAAGTTGTTAGGAATTAGCGAAGGGAACCCACATCTATCCCCTTCCCAGTGGAAAGTTCGGCGTTATTGAAATATCTTAAACGTGAAGCGGAAAATTGAAATCAACATCACGGTTCATTTCTTTTTTCATTTTTGTCTTGACAAGCTGGAATGAATTCACGAAGGGAACCCACATCTATCCCCTTCCCAGTGGAAAGTTCGGGGTTATTGAAATATCTTAAACGTTAAGCGGAAAATTGAAATCAACATCACGGTTCATTTCTTTTTTCATTTTTGTCTTGACAAGCTGGAATCAATTCGCGATGAGGGGATTTAATTCATCAGATGAAATCCAATTTTAGATTATTCAACTGAAAACGGGTGTTAAATACTGACCTTGAAAATAGGAATTACCCGTGGATTCTCGCTCTGCCTTCGTAGCGCTTAATTAGTTCGGCTTCGAATGCTAGAAATTCATGCCAACGTTTATCAACGTCTACTCCTTCTGGATTGCCATATTTACGTGCAAGCGTCAGAAATAATGTGTAATGACCAGCTTCGCTTGCCATCAATTCTCTATAAAACTCTGATAGCTCTTTGTCTTCAATGTTTTCGCTCAATACACGAAAACGCTCGCAACTGCGTGCTTCAATCATTGCAGAAAACAGAAGCTTCTCTACCAAATTCACAATGCGAGATGCATCCTTGCGCACAAAACTTAGAAGTTCGTTCACATATTCATCTTTACGCTCGCGACCTAGAGTATAGCCTCGTTTCAAAATTATTTCATGCACACGCTGAAAATGTTCCATTTCCTCACGTGCCAATGCCGACATTTCTGTTACCAATTCTGGGTAATCGGGATATTTTACAATAAGCGAAATAGCCGTCGATGCTGCTTTCTGCTCACAAAAGGCATGATCAGTAAGTAT
>CAMCXT010000101.1 GCA_945883545.1 Chitinophaga pinensis
TTGCAAGCGAAATTGCTTCGAAAAATCAAAGGGAATTGGTTCGCTGGTGCACAATTCAGGTATTCAAACATTTATGAACTAAATTGGAACAACGAAGTTCCTCAAGTTGAAGGAAATGGTGGAAGTGTTGTCGCAGGAATAGGGCCAAACATTCAGGCTGATTTTCGCGACAATCCATTCTCTCCTCAAAAAGGCTGGTATGCCGACCTTTACTGGGCAGGCTTCGATAAATTCGCTGGGGGAACACACGGTTTTTCTGAACTACAAGCTGATTTCCGGTACTATCTTCCCACCAAAAAACCATTTCAAGTTTTGGCATTCCAAGCTTTCGGAAATTTTTCAAATGGAATTGTCCCTTTTCGTGAACTTCCACGTTTAGGCAGCGCATTCCTCATGAGAGGCTACTTTGAAGGACGTTTCCGCGACAAAAACTATCTCGCCTCACAACTCGAATGGAGACAGCCGATTTATAAATTCATACATGCTTCAGCATTCGTTGCAGTAGGCGAAGTGGCTCCTGAAATCAACAAGTTCATGCTTAAAACCATCAAAGTAACGAGCGGTGCTGGCCTTCGGATTCTCCTCAACAAAAAAGAATCTGTTTTCGTTCGTGTTGATCTAGCCTTTAACAATGAAGGCGGAACAGGATTCTATATCCGAATCAACGATGCATTCTAATTAAACCACCGCCAAATTCAGGTAAATCCGTTTTTCGTTTTTCTTACCTTGTCGCAAAAATTTTCATGTTGTTGGATAGATAATCTATCTAAAACTTGATTGAATGATCATTTGAGAAGTATTCATGAACGAAGCCGTTGTTGGAATAGATATCGGAGGAACAAACACCTCATTTGGACTGGTTAGCAGAGAGGGGAAAGTGCTCAGTAAAGGGTCGCTAAAAACCAGAGATTTTGAAGAAGCACATGAGCTTGTTCAAGCCGTTTGTGCCGACCTGAAATTGCAAATACAGTCACTTCAAAAACAATATCCTGGTATTCGCTTGCTTGGCGCCGGAGTTGGTGCGCCAAATGCAAACCCATACACCGGCATGGTCGAATATGCTCCCAACCTTTCTTGGAAGGGCGTTGTACCCTTGCAAAAGATGTTTTCAGATGAACTCGAAACCACAGCAAAAATCACCAACGACGCAAAAGCTGCAGCCCTAGGCGAACAGATGTTTGGTGCCGCTCAAGGCTCCAGAAACTTTCTCGTGATTACACTCGGAACTGGTCTTGGAAGCGGAATCGTTGCCAACGGTGAAATGATTTATGGCCACGATGGATTTGCTGGTGAACTTGGCCATGTGTTGGTTGAAAAAAATGGCCGCCTCTGCGGATGTGGCCGCCATGGTTGCTTAGAAACTTACTGCTCTGCAACTGGAATCGTTAGAACTTATTTAGAATTAAAGCCCGAAACAGATGCTTCTGTAGATTCGAGAGAAATCACTCGTAGAGCACTCGAAGGAGAGCCCGAAGCCCAAGAAGCTTATCGTTTTACCGGCGAAACACTCGGATACGCTTTGTCGAATTTCGCAGCCGTTACAAGCCCCGAAATGATCATTCTCTTTGGAGGATTAGTGAAAGCCGGCGATCTGCTCCTCAACCCAGTGAGAACAGCATTCGAAGCCAATTTGCTCAATATCTACAAAGGAAAAATCAAGATTAAAATTTCCGAACTCCACGAAACTGATGCGGCTTTACTTGGCTCTGCATCGCTTATCTACCGTCAAGTTTTCAAGGAATGATCAAGCATTTTTGTCTGATTTTTTGCCTCCTTACTTCAGCTTTGTTGAGCGCCCAATCGGCCATCGTACCTCAACCAGCGAATGTAACCTACGGAAACCGATATTTCGACATTACTGCTTCCGAAATTCAATCTTCGTCGCCTCAAGATCTTTCTTTCGAGATCAATTACCTGCGTCTTGCGCTGAAGTCAAAAGCGCAACAAAGTGGAACTACTGATTTTCGTGTTGATCCATTGTCGATCCCGATCCAATTTGATCTTTTCAATCCCGACACTTTACTTCCCGAAGGTTGGTACTCCTTGCAAACCACCGATAAACAGGTGCGCATTTTAGCCACTTCTAAAATCGGAATCTTTTATGGCATCCAGTCGCTGCTGCAATTGAGCGTTTGGCGCACCGACAAGCGTTTGGTAGTGCAGGAAGCTTCAATTAATGGTGATTTTCCAAAGTTCGCTTGGCGCGGAATGCACCTCGACGTGTCGCGGCATTTCTTCCCGGTCGAATTCATCAAGCGCTACATCGACATGCTCGCGCTGCACAAAATGAACGTGTTTCATTGGCACCTCACCGACGACCAAGGATGGCGCATCGAAATCAAGCAATTTACCAAGCTCACCGAAATCGGTGGATGGCGCAATTCTTCCATGGTTGGGCATTACAGCGAACATCGTTACGATTCTTTGCGGTATGGAGGTTTCTACACACAAGCGGAAATCTATGAAGTGGTTCAATACGCCTCTCAGCGAAATATCACCATCGTTCCAGAAATCGAAATGCCCGGTCATGCCATGGCTGCACTTGCGGCTTATCCGCAGTTTTCGTGCACTGGCGGACCATTCACTGTGCCTGGGAAATGGGGCGTTTTCGATGATGTATTTTGTCCGAAGGAAGAAACCTTTCTATTTCTTGAGCAAGTGCTCGATGAAGTATGCAGGCTTTTCCCTGGAAAATTCATCCACATTGGAGGCGACGAATGTCCGAAAACACGCTGGAAAACCTGCAAGAATTGTCAGAAACGCATCCAAGACGAAAACCTTAAAGACGAGCACGAACTGCAGAGCTATTTTATCCAACGCATAGAGAAATATCTGAATTCAAAAGGCCGTCAAATCATCGGTTGGGACGAGATTTTAGAAGGCGGTTTAGCACCCAAAGCTGCTGTGATGAGCTGGCGTGGCACGGAAGGAGGCATAGAAGCAGCACGATTGAAACATCCTGTGGTGATGACGCCCGGAACACATTGCTATTTCGATCATTATCAGGGAAATCCTCGACAAGAAACCATCGCCATCGGCGGATTTACTCCACTCGAAAAAGTGTATCAATTCGATCCAATTCCTGCAGACTTGAGCATCGAAGAACGGAAGTATATTCTTGGTGCTCAGGCAAATGTGTGGACTGAATACATCCCCAACGAAGAACATGTTGAGTATATGGCGCTACCGCGGATGGCAGCCATGGCGGAAGTACTTTGGAGCTATCCAGAAAAACGAGATTATGCCGATTTTTTCAGGCGGATAGAGTGGCTGCAAAATTCCTACGATGAAGCAGGTTACAATTATAGCAGGAGCTTCCTTCGCCCACAAATCACCACTTTTTCGAAAAACGGGGAACTGTGGATGCTGCTCGATCCACCATCGCCCGACAAACAACTGAACTATCGAATTTTACAAGCCGATTTGTCGATCCTTTTGCCTGCCCAAGAAGGGAAGGGCGAGATTCCGATTTCCATCCAACAAGTGCCTCAGGAAAGGATGACTATCGAAGCCTGGATTGCCGGTGATGAAACGAAAACGGTTGTGGGCTATATGCCTTTGTTTATCAGCCGTGCAACGGCGAAAGCAGTCGAGTTAAAAACACAGCCATCGAAACATTATCCCGGCAGCGGATCTGGCACACTCACCGACGGCGTTTCGGCAACCTTACCGAGAATTAACAGCGAATGGTTGGGCTGGAGTGGCGACGATGTTGAAATGACTGTGGATTTAGGTGTAAAAACGAAAATCTCGGAAGTATCGATCGGACAATTGGTCGATCACATGAATTGGATTTACGAACCTAGTGAATGGAAGATTTCCGTTTCGGAGGATGGTTTGAATTACCAAACTGTAGCAACTCAACTATCACCGAAGTCGACTCTTCGTAAGGTTCATTTTAAATTCATCGGAAAGAACGCTCGTTATATACGTATTGAAGCCAAGAATCCGGGCAAAATCCCAGATGGGAAAGCCGGAGCAGGCGAATCTTCCTGGATGATGTTCGACGAAATATATGTGAAGTAATGGCCACGAACCGACGACAATTTTTGAAGTTTTCAGCACTTAGTGTTACAGCAGCAGGTTTGCCTTCGGGTTTGCTTGCTCAATCAGAAACCAAGAAAGGACCAATCGTTTTATCCACTTGGAATTTCGGGCTTAAGGCAAACGAAGAAGCGTGGAAGATTTTGGGAAAAGGTGGTTACGCGCTCGATGCCGTTGAAGCTGGTGTAAAGTTGGTTGAAGCAGATCCAACAGAGCGTTCGGTAGGATATGGCGGTAGGCCCGATCGCGACGGGATTGTGACCTTAGATGCTTGCATCATGGACGATCAGTTGCACATTGGTTCGGTGGCTGCCTTGGAAAATGTGATTCACGCCATTTCGGTTGCTCGTGCAGTGATGGAAAAATCTCCACATGTGATGTTTGTAGGCGATGGCGCATTGCAATTTGCGCTGAGTCAGGGCTTTGAAAAAACGAATTTACTCACGCCTGAATCGGAAGCTGAGTGGAAAGAGTGGTTGAAGAAATCGGAATATAAGCCCAAGGTGAAT
>CAMCXT010000102.1 GCA_945883545.1 Chitinophaga pinensis
TCGCACAATATTCGATTGATTTCTTCCGGCATTTGCTTGTTGTATGAACGCAAACCTGCTTCGATGTGCGCAACAGGAACGTGGATTTTCGAACCTGCAATGGCTGCTGCAAGTGTTGAATTTGTATCTCCATAAACAACCAACCAATCTGGCTTTTCAGTGACAAGGATTTCTTCGATGCCTGCAAGCATCGATGCCGTTTGGCGCCCATGGCTTCCAGAACCCACACCAAGGTTGTAATCTGGTTCAGGAATACCAAGTTCTCGAATGAAAACATCCGACATGTTTGGGTCGTAATGTTGCCCAGTATGAACAATAATTTCCTTTACAGGATGCGAGAATGATCTTACAGCTCTGCTCAAAGCAGCTGCTTTTATAATCTGTGGCCGAGCGCCAATAATTGTTACAAGTTTCATCAGCGGTAAATGTAGGAAAAACGCTATTTTAGGAAACAATTTCTATACATGAAGAATTGGTTCGTTAGAATACTCGTATCTGCTCTATCTGTGCTCATTACGGCTGAATTATTATCAGGAGTTAAAATTTCCGGAGTTCCTTCTGCCTTGATTGTTGCCTTGGTTTTATCTTTTTTGAACACTTTTCTAAAGCCAATTCTACTCATCCTGACTATTCCAGTTACACTTTTTACATTTGGCTTGTTCCTATTGGTCATCAATGGAATGATCATTTTGGTAGCCGATTATTTACTAGAAGATTTTTACGTTACCAATTTTTGGTGGGCATTTCTGTTTAGTGTTATACTATCGTTAATCAATTCAATATTGAATAACATGCTCGGAACAAACCAGAAAAGCGAACAAGAGGACCAAGACCAACAAAGGCTTCAATAAATGAATCTATCAGCTTCTACAGATCTATTTCATGCACTTGCTGATCATTTGAATTTGCCTGTTTTTGTTTCAACAGCACATTCGAATGATCAACCAAGTCAGGTAGTATTTGCCAATCAAGCATTGTTAAGCTTGGTTGAAAAAGATCATACTACAAAGAAATTGCATGATTTAATTGGTATTCAAGCAGAATCAACTATTACTCAAAAGGTTCAAACCCTTCTCACTAAGGAAGAAACTAGTGAAATCGATTTGTTTATTTCGACCTCATCTGGACGTAAATTCTGGGTCGGATTTCTATTGAAGCCATTGAGAATAAATGAACAACTATATTTCCTTTGGCAGCAAAATGTAAAATCGAATTCAGGTAATGCAATTCCATTGTATTCCTTTATGGACGGAGATTTTACGCTTGAATTAAATGATAGTCCACAGATTGTATTTGCATTCAATACAAAGTGGCGACTCATTTATACGAACGAAAAGTGCTGTCTGATGACAGGCCATACTTCAGAAAAACTGCTCGATTCTGGCTTTTCGATCCTTTTACAAGGAGAAGATATTCAACAAGCTGAGCAATCTTTTCAGAAAACGCTTACTGGACAGCATCAGGAGATAAGGTTAGCGATTCATCCACGATTTGGTGGCATACAGCATTGGCAAATTGATGGTTATCCTTTTTATCAGGATGGAAAAGTTGCTGGTACAGTTTGCTTTGCCAACGATGTTACCAATGAAATCGTGGAGCAACAAACCAACGAAATTGTAAATCGCTTGCTTTCACAATTTCAGTCTTCTGTCAATTTGAAAGAGGGTTTGGCAGCTATGCTTGCTTCATTGTGCGCAGAAACGAAGCTTGCAGCGGGCGAATGCTGGTTGCCAGATTATATGCACAACAAGGAGCGGTTGATGGCAGCCCATTATCCTGAAAATCCTCAATATCAAAAATTTAGAGACTTTTCAAGTACGCTTGAATTGACGTTTATTAAAGAACATCCTCGATCTGGAAAAGAAGAGCCCATTAGGGTAATCAACCTTTTTCTGGATCCCGATTTTAGCAGGAAAAAGGTTTGCGGAGAAATAGGATTAACGGTTGGCTTCGCTATTCCTGTTGAATTTGCTGAAGAGCAAGTTGCTACCTTAATGTTCTTTTCAGGATCACAATTGGCCGAAGAGCTAAAAGTGATTCGATTGCTCCGTGAATTGGCATTAAGACTAGGTTCCTTCATTGAAAGTAAAAGAATTTCTTTGGAATCTAGGCAAATTTTCCAGTTGGTTCCCGATCTGCTTTGTATTCTCGATCGAAGCGGGAAGTTTTATAAAGTGAATCAACGTTTCTCAGAAATCTTGGGTAAATCCGGCGAAGAGCTTGTTGGCACCTCATTTTTTGATTGGGTTGATGATAGTTATGTAGAAATCAGTTTGACGGCTTTTCAGAATCTTCAAGCGAACGATGTTTCGCGTTTTGAGAACGTTGTGGTGGATTTAAATGGTAAAAAATTCTGGCTCGAATGGTCGTTGAGTTTAAATAACCAAGATGGAATCGTTTATGCGGCAGGTAAAGATTTAACCCTTAGGGTTTTATACGACGAAGAACTCCGCAGTCAGAATGAAAAGTTTCGTTTGCTCCGACAAGCAACAAACGACGCTATTTACGATTGGGATATCAAACAAGACATTATTGATTGGGGAGACTCATTTAGCAGATTGTTTGGGCACATAGAAGCGCCCGGTTTATCGAGGATTAACAATTGGGAAGATTTTATACACCCTGTAGACAAAGAACGGGTTATGAATAATCTTCAAGCTAGGATGCTCAAGAAAGAGCGTTATTGGATTGATGAATACCAGTATCTGTGTGCCGACGGAACTTATAAATACATCCTCGACCGAGGCATTTTTCTTTACGACGACAAAGGAAATGCCCTTCGAATGATTGGTACAATGCAAGATATAACTGCTTTAAAGCAAAGTGAAGCCACATTGATTCAATTAAATGATGCTTTGCAACACAGGGCTCAACAGCTTCTAGGTTTCAACAAAGAGTTAGAGCAGTTTGCATATATAGTTTCGCACGATTTGCAAGAGCCATTGAGGATGATTTCTTCATTTATGCAGCTATTGTTGAATAGCAAGGAAATATCCATGACGGAAAGAACCGAACAATATGTTGGTTTTGCCATCGATGGTGCCAATCGGATGAAACGCCTTATTCAAGATTTGCTTACTTATTCGAGGGTTGGTACTACTGAGGAGGATTTTGTTGAAATAAGTATGATGGATATTGTGCATGATGCTTTGCAGGTTTATCAACAAATGATTCGAGAGCGAGATGCCAAAGTATATGTGAGTGAGTTGCCTAAAATTCGAGGAATCAGATCTTTATTGCAGCAGATAATCGACAATTTGCTTTCAAATGCAATTAAATACAACGATAAATCGAGACCGGAAATACGAATCAATTATGAGGATACATTTACCCATCATATTTTCAGTGTGAAAGACAATGGAATCGGTATTGATTCTCGACAATACGATTTAATTTACTTGCCATTTAAGCGTCTACACAACAAAAACGAATTCTCTGGAACTGGTATTGGGTTAGCAGTTTGCAAAAAGATTGCAGAAAAACACCAAGGTGAAATTTGGGTTGAAAGCATTTTAGGCGAAGGCAGTACCTTCTATTTTTCTGTGCATAAATAATTTTGCCGAAAATATTGATTTCGACATCGCAGGTTAAATTAGTTATGATTTAACGAGAAATTAGATCATAATTCTACAGCTTTAGTTTGAGCTGCGGATTTTTGTAAAGTAATATAAAGAGAGATATTGATCAACCAACAGGCAAATGTTTAACCAATAATTTTTCGAAGGCGATCTTCTTTTAATGGTTTCGAGATAAAATCTTTCACTGCAGAATATGCCATTGCTTTTTCCTGGTCTTTAGGATCTATCGAAGATGTGAGCATGTAAACAATGAGATTTAACTTCTTGCTGAGCATATTGTCGAGAAAGTCCCACCCATTCATCACTGGCATATTGATATCGAGAAAAATGGCATCTGGAAGCCCATCGGCATTGGAAGATAGTTCTTCAAAAGCCCTTTCAGCTTCACTAAACGTTTTGCAAACAATAGAAGGGAAGTGCTTTTTAAGGAGTCTTTCATTGAGCAAATTATTGATTTTGTCGTCGTCGATGAACCAAATAGACTGGTGATTTTCTGTACTATGTGTTTTGCTCATTTCCATATGCTCAATTTTTTGTTTCTCCGTGGTCACTAATTCACTCATCTCAATTATCACTGAATCCAATTCATCTGCTGTGATAGCAAGATTATGCAAAAGTTGGTTAACTTCAGATTCATTTAAGCCATATTCTTTCAATTGATTTGAAATTGCCATGATTTTAGCCACTGGATGCCTTAATTCGTGGGATGTAAGCGTAGCAAATTTTTCAAGGTTGGAAACATATTCTTTGATTTTGATTTCATCAGATTTTTGTTTTGTAATATCCGACCAAAGCCCTAAGATCCTCATCGGTTTGCCTAACATATCTCGTTTAAACGTTTTGCCTCGGTTTAAAATCCATTTATAAGATCCATCGGCACATTTAAAACGCATTTCAACATGGAAGGAATCAATTTCACCTGTGCGCATTTTACCAGCAGTTTGGCCAACATGACCAAGATCGTCTGCATG
>CAMCXT010000103.1 GCA_945883545.1 Chitinophaga pinensis
TAGTACACTCATGAAAACATGCAGTTATTGATGTAGGATCTCAGGATAGCAGAAAAATTTAATCACCATCTGCAGACTCATTTTCCCCGGAGGGGAGAAAATTTAAAAATCACAATTATTTAACTTGATTACTGATGATTCCTTAAACATTAAGCTAATACAATAGCTTTTCGATTATTTCAGAACGATTTTCAGATCAACTTGTTAAAAAGTGATCTCAAAACAAAGCACCTAATCGCTTTCTTTATTAGATTTGCGGCGCTTGATAAAAAAACTTATGAGATCAATACAATTCCGTGAAGCCCTCCGTGAAGCCATGCAAGAAGAAATGCGTCGAGATGAGACCGTTTTTTTGATGGGAGAAGAAGTTGCAGAATATGATGGCGCCTACAAAGTTAGTCAGGGAATGCTGGCTGAATTTGGCGACAAACGTGTGATAGATACTCCAATTGCAGAGTTAGGATTTGCAGGTATTGGTGTTGGAGCTGCAATGAACGGGCTGCGTCCTGTTATTGAGTTCATGACTTTCAATTTCTCATTGGTGGCGATCGATCAAGTGATCAATTCGGCCGCTAAAATGATGTCCATGTCGGGCGGTCAATTTACTGTTCCAATCGTTTTTCGCGGACCAACTGCATCGGCTGGTATGCTTAGTTCTCAGCACAGTCAAGCGTTTGATAATTGGTATGCCAACACTCCAGGTTTGAAAGTGATCGTACCTTCTAATCCATATGATGCAAAAGGTTTGTTGAAAAGTGCAATTCGCGACAACGACCCTGTGATCTTCATGGAAAGTGAACAGATGTATGGTGAGAAAGGTGAAGTTCCTGAGGAAGAGTACCTTATCCCAATCGGTAAAGCCGATGTAAAACGAGTAGGTACTGACGTTACCTTGGTTTCTTTTGGTAAGATCATCAAAACCTGTTTTGCCGCAGCTGAAGAACTTGAAAAAGAAGGTATTTCTTGTGAAATCATCGATCTAAGAACAATCCGTCCGATCGATTACGATACAGTTCTTGATTCTGTTAGAAAGACAAATCGTTTGGTGATAGTAGAAGAGGCTTGGCCATTGGGCAGCATCGCTACTGAAGTAACCTTTAAGGTTCAAAAAGATGCATTTGATTATTTAGATGCTCCAATTTTACGTGTTACATCTGCTGATGTGCCACTTCCTTATGCTCCAACACTTATTGAAGCCGCTTTACCAAACGCAAACAAAGTTATTGCTGCTGTAAAGCAAGTGATGTACAAGTAAGCAGAAAATCGAAATCACTCATTTTCAGCAACAAACAGAGATGTTTATCGGAATATGTTTCCGCTTAATATTTCTTGTATTTTTGCGCTCCCAAATTCTATTGTTAAGAAACGTTAAATCACACAGTCCTTTATGGAGAACTTCATTTATCTAATTCCTGCCCTCGGCGTTTTTGGCCTTATTTGGATGGCTATTCAGTCGGCTTGGGTAAGCAAACAAGACGCCGGTGATGCAAAAATGCAAGAATTGGCAGGTTACATCGCTGATGGAGCTATGGCATTTCTTAAAGCAGAATGGAAAGTACTTAGCTACTTTGTTGTTTTTGTTGCTATTCTACTTGCATACTCAGGAACCATTCATGAAGTAAATGGTAAAGAGATTCATTCTCATTGGATCATCTCAATTGCATTTGTCATTGGAGCTGTATTTTCTGCAACTGCAGGTTACATCGGAATGAAAGTAGCTACCAAAGCTAACGTTCGTACCACTCAAGCTGCTCGTACAAGTTTAAAACAAGCTTTGAAGGTTTCTTTTACTGGTGGAGCTGTTATGGGTTTAGGTGTTGCGGGCTTGGCTGTTTTAGGTTTAGGCGGATTGTTCATCGTATTCCTAAAAATGTTCAATGTTGTCGAAGTTGACAGCAATCAAATGAGAACTGCCATCGAAGTATTGACTGGCTTCTCGCTTGGTGCTGAATCGATCGCACTTTTCGCCCGTGTTGGTGGTGGTATTTATACCAAAGCTGCCGATGTTGGAGCTGACCTTGTTGGTAAAGTGGAAGCTGGGATTCCAGAAGATGACGTTCGTAACCCTGCAACTATCGCCGATAACGTAGGTGATAATGTTGGAGATGTTGCCGGTATGGGTGCCGATTTATTTGGATCATATGTAGCAACTATTCTAGCAACAATGGTACTTGGTCAGGAAATCGATGCATCAACCGATAGTTTTGGTGGGATGTCACCAATTCTTCTACCAATGTTAATCTGCGGTTTGGGTATTATTTTCTCTATCATCGGAACATTCTTCGTTACGATTAAAGGTGAGAAATCGAATGTTCAGAATGCCCTAAACTTGGGTAACTGGTCATCTATGATCCTTACAGTTATTGCATCTTACTTCATTGTAATGTGGATGCTACCTGAAACATTGAGCTTGCGCGGATATGAATTCACTAACATCAATGTATTCCTTGCAATTGTTGTAGGAACTGTTGTTGGTGCAATCATGAGTATTGTTACAGAATACTACACAGCAATGGGTAAAGGTCCTGTAAATTCAATCATTCAGCAAAGTTCTACTGGTCACGCTACTAATATTATTGGTGGTCTTTCGGTAGGGATGAAATCTACTGTTATTCCTATCATCACTTTGGCTGCTGGTATCATGGCATCTTACCATTTTGCTGGTTTGTACGGAGTTGCAATCGCTGCTGCTGGTATGATGGCAACTACTGCTATGCAATTGGCAATCGATGCTTTCGGACCTATAGCCGACAATGCTGGTGGTATTGCTGAAATGAGCCAACTTCCTCCTGAAGTTCGTGAACGTACCGATAACCTTGATGCTGTTGGTAACACCACTGCTGCAACAGGTAAAGGTTTCGCTATCGCATCTGCTGCACTAACCTCACTTGCACTTTTCGCTGCTTTCGTTGGAATTGCAGGAATTGACGCAATCGATATCTACAAAGCTCCTGTTTTGTCAGGATTGTTTATCGGTGGAATGATTCCATTTATTTTCTCTGCATTGTGTATCCAAGCTGTTGGTAAAGCCGCAATGGACATGGTTCAAGAGGTTCGCCGCCAGTTCCGCGAAATTCCAGGAATCATGGAATACAAAGCAAAACCTGAATATGAAAAGTGTGTAGCTATTTCTACAAAAGCTTCCATTCGTGAAATGATGTTGCCAGGCGCTATTGCTATTGTAACACCTGTAGTTGTTGGCTTCATCTTCGGACCAGAAGTTTTAGGAGGTTTGTTAGCTGGTGTTACAGTATCAGGTGTTTTGATGGGGATTTTTCAGTCAAATGCTGGTGGTGCTTGGGATAACGCTAAGAAATCTTTTGAGAAAGGTGTTATGATCAACGGAGAGATGTTCTACAAGAAATCGGAACCACATAAGGCATCTGTTACCGGAGATACTGTTGGAGATCCATTTAAAGATACTTCAGGTCCTTCAATGAACATCCTTATTAAATTGATGAGTATCGTTTCACTTGTAATTGCTCCTTACATCGCCGTAGTTGCAACCAACAATGAAGATGCGAATCTTAACAACAAAGCCATGATGGAAGCACACTGCAAACAAGCAGGTGTATGTTCTGCAACTGGTAAAGCTTGTACTTGGGATGATGCAACAAGTAGCTGCAAACACAATGATGGTTCAGCTTGTAACGAAATGTCGGCTGCTGGCGCCAAAGCTTGTTGTGCTCCTGAAGCAAAAATGAAAGATTGCTGCAAACCAGCTGGTGATTCTGCTACGCATGGTGCAGAAAATCATGGATCTCACTAACATTTGATTATTATATTTCTACGTTCAGCGTAGTCAAAAAAGGCTCTTCAGCGATGAAGAGCCTTTTTTGTTTTTGGGTAGCGCGGTTTAAACTGTTAGTTTCGTTTCAGGTTATGAAAAACATCACCCAACCGTTAGCGCAAATCAAGATTCCAGAGCCTTGTCAAGAAGATTGGACAGGAATGGTTTTAAAGGATGACGGACGATTTTGTAAGAACTGTGCTAAGTCGGTGATTGATTTTTCTAGGTTTACCGATCAACAGCTTTCTGACTATTTTGAAACCCATCGCAATTCATCTATTTGCGGAAGAATTCCAGTTTCAAAACTTGATACTCCATTCGAAATTCCAAAGTATAAAAAGCCCTTTTCTGGCTGGTGGTTACTTCCTGCTCTCGTCGGGATTAGCCTGCCAACATTTGCTCAAACAAGCCAACAAAGCGTTGAGCAAACAGATCCCAAACGAGTAGATTCTGCAATATCAATAGAGAATCGCGATACCAATTTCATGCGCCTGAAGGGAATTGTTACAGATGCAAATACTGCCGAATCACTGCCATTTGTTGTTGTTCAATTGCTCCCTTTGAAAGTTGCAGCCCACACAAATTTGGATGGCGAATTCGAATTGATAATTCCGGATTCTATGAATCGACAAACTAGTTATGAGCTCGTAATAACTTATGTTGGATTCGAAACTTTGCGTAAGCAATTTACAAGTGAAGAATTGATCGCAATTTCATCCTCTCCA
>CAMCXT010000104.1 GCA_945883545.1 Chitinophaga pinensis
TCGCACAATATTCGATTGATTTCTTCCGGCATTTGCTTGTTGTATGAACGCAAACCTGCTTCGATGTGCGCAACAGGAACGTGGATTTTCGAACCTGCAATGGCTGCTGCAAGTGTTGAATTTGTATCTCCATAAACAACCAACCAATCGGGTTTTTCGGTTACAAGGATTTCTTCTATGCCAGCAAGCATCGATGCCGTTTGGCGCCCATGGCTTCCAGAACCCACACCAAGGTTGTAATCTGGCTCAGGAATGCCGAGTTCACGTATAAAAACATCCGACATGTTTGGATCGTAATGTTGTCCTGTGTGAACAATAATCTCCTTTACAGGATATGAGAATGACCTTACTGCTCTGCTCAAAGCAGCAGCTTTTATAATCTGTGGCCGAGCGCCAATAATTGTTACAAGTTTCATCGACGGTAAATGTAGGAAAAACGCTATTTTAGGAAACAATTTCTATGCATGAAGAATTGGTTTGTTAGAATACTCGTATCTGCTGTATCTGTGCTCATTACGGCTGAATTATTATCAGGAGTTAAAATTTCCGGAGTTCCTTCTGCCTTGATTGTTGCCTTGGTTTTATCTTTTTTGAACACTTTTCTAAAGCCAATTCTACTCATCCTGACCATTCCGGTTACACTTTTTACATTTGGCTTGTTCCTATTGGTCATCAATGGAATGATCATTTTGGTAGCCGATTATTTACTAGAAGATTTTTACGTTACCAATTTTTGGTGGGCATTTTTGTTTAGTGTTATACTATCGTTAATCAATTCAATATTGAATAACATGCTCGGAACAAACCAGAAAAGCGAACAAGAGGACCAAGATCAAAATAGGCTGAATTAAATGAATCAAGCAATTTCATCCGATCTATTTCATGCCCTGGCCGATCATTTGAATTTGCCTGTTTTTTTAACTACTGCCCATACAGCACAGAAAGTAGGTTATTTACTTTTTTCCAATAGCGCCTTTTTAAGCCTTCTTGAAAGAGATCAACCAGTTGAGCAATTAGATGAATTTTTAGGTATCCAATCTGATTCATCCATTTCTCAAAAGATTCAAGGCCTTTTATCTAAAGAAGAAAGTAGTACAATCGATCTGTTCATTTCAACTGCAACAGACCGTAAATTTTGGATCTCTTTCCAACTTAAACCTATCAAGATAAACGAGCAATTGTTTTTCCTCTGGCAGCAGGATGTAAAATCTAATTCAGGTATTACAATTCCTCGGTATTCTTTTATGGATGGCGATTTTATGTTGGAGTTAAATAACAGTCCGCAAATCGTTTTTGCCTTCAATACCAATTGGCGCCTCATTTATGCGAATGAAAAGTGCTGTCAAATGACTGGTCTTACTTCTGAAAAATTGCTCGATTCTGGATTTTCGATCCTTTTGAAAGGAGAGGATATTCAACTGGCAGAGGAATCTTTTCAGAAAACGCTTAAAGGTCAGCATCAAGAAATCCGATTGGCGATCCATCCCAAATTTGGCGGTATTCAACATTGGCAAATTGATGGTTATCCATTCTACCAAGATGGAAAAGTTGCCGGTACCGTTTGTTTTGCAAATGATATCACCAATGAAATCGTTGAGCATCAAACCAACGAGATTGTCAATCAACTCCTTTCTCAATTTCAGTCTTCCTCAAACTTGAAGGAAGGTTTGACTGCTATGCTTGCTGCATTGTGTGAGGAAACTAATCTTGCTGTTGGTGAGTGTTGGTTGCCAGATTATATGCACAACAAGGAGCGTTTGATGGCTGCTCATTATCCTGATAATGCCCGATATCAAAAATTTAGAGATTTTTCGAGTACCCTCGAGTTAACGTTTATCAAGGAGCATCCACGAACAGGAAAAGATGAACCGATTCGGGTGATCAATCTTTTTCTAGATCCCGATTTTAGCAGAAAAAAGGTTTGCGAAGAAATTGGATTAACAATGGGTTTCGCTTTACCGGTTGAATTTGCGGATAAGCAGATAGCAACCCTGATGTTCTTTTCGGAACTTCAGTTGGCTGAAGAACTTAAAGTGATTCGTCTGTTTCGTTATTTGGCGTTAAGGTTGGGCTCTCATATTGAAAGCAAGCGAATTGCATTAGAATCTCGACAGATTTTCCAATTAGTTCCCGATCTTCTTTGTATTCTCGATCGAAGTGGGAAATTTTACAGAGTCAATCAGCGCTTCTCAGAGATTTTAGGAAAACCAGCTGAAGATTTGGTTGGAACTTCGTTTTTTGATTGGGTTGACGAAGGTTATGTTGAAATCAGCTTGACAGCATTTCAGAATCTTCAAACGAACGATGTTTCTCGATTTGAAAATGTTGTAGTAGATCTGAATGGAAAGAAATTTTGGCTCGAGTGGTCGTTAAGTTTGAACACACAAGATGGGATCGTTTACGCAGCAGGTAAAGATTTAACCCTTAGGATTTTATACGACGAAGAACTGCGCAGTCAAAACGAAAAGTTTAGGTTACTCCGACAAGCGACCAACGACGCCATTTACGATTGGGACATCAAGCAAGATCTTATCGATTGGGGTGACTCATTTAGCAGATTGTTTGGACACACAGAAGCGCCAGGTTTGTCTAGGATCAACAATTGGGAAGATTTCATACACCCTGTAGACAAAGAACGGGTAAAGAATAATCTTCAAACCGCAATGCTCAAGACAGGGCGTTATTGGATTGAAGAGTATCAGTATTTGTGTGCTGATGGGACCTATAAATACATCCTCGATAGAGGGATTTTTCTTTACGATGACAAAGGAAATGCTCTGAGGATGATTGGTACAATGCAGGACATTACTGCATTGAAGCAAAGTGAAGCCACATTGATTCAGCTCAATGATGCATTACAATACAGAGCCCAGCAACTTTTAGGTTTCAACAAGGAGTTAGAGCAATTTGCCTACATCGTTTCACACGATTTGCAAGAGCCATTGAGAATGATTTCTTCGTTTATGCAACTGTTGTTAAACAGCAAAGAAATCTCAATGACGGAAAGAACAGAGCAGTATGTAGGTTTTGCAATTGATGGCGCAAATAGAATGAAACGCCTCATTCAAGACTTACTTACCTATTCGAGGGTTGGAACAACAGAAGAGGATTTTGTCGATGTAAGCATGATGGAAATTATACATGATACTTTGCAGGTTTATCAGCAAATGATTCGTGAGCGAGATGCCAAAGTGTTTGTGAGTGAGTTGCCGAGAATTCGTGGAATCAGGTCGCTATTGCAGCAGATTATCGACAATTTATTATCCAATGCAATTAAATACAATGATAAATCTAGACCGGAAATACGAATCAATTATGAGGAAACAACTAGCCACCATGTTTTCAGTGTGAAAGACAATGGAATTGGGATTGATCCACGTCAGCATGATTTGATTTATCTGCCTTTTAAGCGTCTTCACAACAAGAACGAATACTCTGGAACGGGAATAGGTTTAGCAGTTTGCAAGAAGATTGCAGAAAAGCATCAAGGTCAGATTTGGGTTGAAAGCAGTTTAGGCGAAGGCAGTACTTTCTATTTTTCAGTGCACAAATAAATTCAATCACTAAAAGTTGGTGCAATTTCGATTGAAGCAACCAATCATTTAAAAGAAGGAACTGAACAATCAAGAACTTCTAAGTGAATTAACCAATAATTTTTCGAAGGCGTTCTTCTTTTAATGGTTTTGAGATAAAATCTTTCACTGCAGAATATGCCATTGCTTTTTCCTGATCTTTTGGATCAATAGAAGAAGTGAGCATGTAAACCATGAGATTTAACTTCTTGCTGAGCATATTGTCGAGAAAGTCCCATCCATTCATCACTGGCATATTGATATCGAGAAAAATGGCATCTGGAAGCCCATCGGCATTGGAAGAAAGTTCTTCAAAAGCCCTTTCGGCTTCACTAAACGTTTTGCAAACAATAGAAGGGAAATGCTTTTTGAGTAGTCTTTCGTTCAGTAAATTATTAATTACATCATCGTCGATGAACCATATAGACTTGTGATTTTCTGCGCTATGTGTCTTGCTCATGTCCTTTTGCTCAATTTTTTGTTTCTCCGTGGCTACTGATTCACACATTTCAATGATCACTGAATCTAGTTCTTCAGCTGTAATTGCAAGATTATGCAAAAGTTGGTTTACTTCCGATTCAATTAATTCATGGTCTTTTAATTGATTTGAAATAGCCATGATTTTCGCAACGGGATGCCTCAATTCATGCGACGTAAGTGTAGCGAATTTTTCTAGAGTGCTTACATATTCTTTGATTTTGATTTCATCAGATTTTTGTTTTGTAATATCCGACCAAAGCCCTAATATCCTCATCGGTTTGCCTAATATATCTCGTTTAAACGTTTTGCCTCGGTTTAAAATCCATTTATAAGATCCATCGGCACATTTAAAACGCATTTCAACATGGAAGGAATCAATTTCACCTGTGCGCATTTTACCAGCAGTTTGGCCAACATGACCAAGATCGTCTGCATG
>CAMCXT010000105.1 GCA_945883545.1 Chitinophaga pinensis
TGATACCCTATTGAAACGGTTATAATCGATTATATCCGGGTAAATTTCCTTGTGTTCAAAATACTTTGTTTAGATTTCTCCCGGGAAGGGGATAGTTGGGTTTTCCCAAATCAATTTTTGTTTTTTTTGCAAATGTTTTTGTTAACCAACGCTGTTGAAAACGAAACGTCCGTTTTTAATACACTAATTTAATTTCAATACATGCAAATTTCAGCTTCAAATATTGATCAATATATCGAAAAGGTCTCTGATTTGTATCAGCCTGCTATCAAGAAACTTCGCGATTTATTGGTAGAAAATATGCCCGATGGATTTTCTGAAACAATGAACTACGGAATGCCATCTGTTGTAATTCCGCATTCAATTTATCCCTCAGGTTATCATTGCGATCCAAAATTGCCTTTGCCATTTGTTTCTATTGCCGCACAAAAGAATTTCATCGCATTTTACCACATGGGAATCTATGCAAATCCTCCCTTATTGGATTGGTTTGTTTCTGAATATCCCAAATATTCAAAAGCAAAATTAGACATGGGAAAAAGCTGCATCCGATTTAAAAAACCAGATCAAATTCCATTTGACTTGCTGGCCGAATTAATGCGAAAAATGACTGCACAAGAATGGATTCAATTGTATGAGCAGAATTTGAAGAAATAATCGTCTACCACAGACTTTCATTTCCTTATGCACCGATTGTTGTTTTAATAGCAAATTTCAAGGTGCTGCGTTTGCTCGTCGATACCAATAATTAATTTTTATTTCTAATTATTATGATGACTATTTCTTGTGCATTATTGGTAGGTCTATTCAATTCAGGGTTTGTTGAAAACGATTCGACACACATCAAACGCATTGCTGCAATTGAATTTTCCCTGGGGCAAGAATTGCGATTTAATCCAAGTTTTTCCTTGGATGATTTTAGAACGATGTATCCACAATCGACGCTATTAAAGAATTTTCCTCAGCCCGATCAAACCCAAAGTTCAGTAACCTCTGGATTAACTTTGGCAGTTTCAACGCATGTTTTACTGGGTAAAAAACAACCTGCTGCTCCAGTGAAAACATACCTGAGAGCTGGAATTCAATTGATTACTTATTCTGATTACAGCATCAGCGCCCAAAACAGTTTCTCGAAAAATACAGATACCCTGATTTCGCCCAGCTCTGGCAATTTTCTGTATGTGGATACAACCATCAACAACTATCATTCTGCTGTCTTAAATGCCAACCAGCTTCGTGTTGATGCAGCTTTGTTGTTTCATGTGAACCGAAAAGGGCGGAGGTTGAGCATCACCAGCGGACTTGGTTTAACAGCAGGTGCTTTCTACAATACATCCACCAATGTTCGTAAATACCAAAGTGCGAATATTCAAGTGTGGAAATATCCCAACAACAAGCAATCTGTTTATTTTGATGAAGTTGCTTCTCCAACCCAGAACACAGTGGAGCAATTCAACGATGCTCCAGCAATTACGCATCTCCAAGTCTATGTGCCTATCATTGTAAATCTCCAATTTGGAGCAAGAAGCCCTGATGGTTTCTCCTCACCTTATCGGATGTTGTTTGAATTAAGCCCTGGATTTGCCTTAGAAAACAATCGAATCACTGGTAACACAACTTTTTCAACGGTCCAAGCTAAGTTCTCCTTGGTAAGATCTTTCTAACTATCGGGAAATAAAAAATCCCACGAAACCGTAGCTCCGTGGGATTGATTTATGGATTAAAATCGTTTAGTAAACAAACTTTCCGTGGAGCATTTGTCCGGCGATACTCAACCGAACAATGTATGATCCTTTGCTGAGTGAGCCCACATTTACTGAACCACTCCAGTTGGATGCGCTGCTAAACTGACTGCTTGAGTGAATCATCTTTCCAGCCGCATCGAAAATGTTGATGCTGATGTTCTGATTCTCAGGATTGTTACATCTGAAGAACACATTTCCAGTTGAACGATCTGCAAATACAGTTTCTAGACTGATCTTTTCATCTCCAATGAAGTTCACAACAACCCATTCGCTGTAAGTGAAATCTCCGTTGAAATCGGTTTGCTTCAATCTGTAGTAGCTCACACCTTCGAGTGGATTTGTATCAACATCCGAGTAACTGCGCACACTGTTGCTGTTTCCTGCACCTGGCTTTTGTAGCACTGGCTTGAACACCACACCATCGCTGCTGCGCTCCACTGTGAAGTGGCTGTTGTTCGTTTCAGAAGCAGTGATCCATTTCAAGTTAACCACTTTAGACGTTGGCTCTGCAGTGAAATCAAGCAACTCGATTGGAAGCGGAGTTCCATTTCCGATGGCAGTAAACTCGCTGAATGTTGTGATACCAGTCCAAGTTAATGTGTTAGTACCTGCATTCACGCTACCGTTACCGATCATTGCATTGGATGCACTCTCGATACAACTCTGCCATCCACCGCTGTTGTACTTCGCAGGGAATAGGAATGCCTCGCTACCAAAGATATCTACCGCTGCATAATTGTATTGAACACTGTAAAGTGGATTGGTAATTCCGCTAGGTTCGATGCTCCAATAGCGACCAAGGTAGTTTGTACTTCCAATGATATTCGGATTCACGGTAGCATTTAGTTTTGCTGTAAGCGTTGCATTACTTAAGGTTGCGCTGCTCAAGTTAATACTGAATGGCGTGTATTCGTTTAAGTCACCAATAGGGAACAAGTAGTTGAAACCTAAATTGTTCACCTGTTGAATAACTGTACCGTTATCGCTTCCGTCCCAAGCAAGGATGTAACTGTTGTTTCCGCTTCCAGAAATCGCTGCATTTGAAGTGCTTGAGCCCAATGTGAGGGTGTTTAAGTTCAAGTCGAGCAAACCATTGATGAACTGCATGCCTCTTGTTACTGCTATGTTGTTATTCAATCTCACACCGGCCACCGAACTGTTGTCGAGGGTTACGCTACCGAAGTCTTGGTTGGTTGGACAAGTGATCGTTTGCAATGCATTACCACTGAAGATGATTTCCACATTTCCAACATTGAAATCTGCTGCATTGCCGTTGTTCACAAAGTTCCCCTTAACACTCATTGTTCCTTCCGATGTGCCATTGTTCCCATCATTCATATCAAGTTGAGCACCTGGGTCGATACTTAAGCTACCATTCACATTGATAGCTGTATTCACCATGTCTTTCTGAACAATCGCATTGCTTGCTCCACTTGCTGTACCAGAAATCGATAGGTCGTTACAGTTTAATGTGGCATTTGGCATCACAGTTAAAGTGATAGTTCCAGTTCCAGCAGATTTTGCAACAGCAACGTTTCCGCTTGCGGTGAGTGTTGAGTTCGCAAGAAGTGTAATCGTCCTAGTGGTATTGTCATTCGACAAGAACACCAAGTTATTACATTGTTGAGAGCCAGTAACCGTGATGTCGTTGAGTGCATTTCCATCAACCGTTACGTTGGTAACGTTGGTAGGAATTCTGCCATCTGCCCAATTGCGACAATCATCCCAGTTGCTGTTTACAGTACCTAGCCACAATCCTGCTGTGCCTCCGAAACCATTATTGGTTACAGATATAGCCGCACTTGTGCTAGAACAGCCATTCGTAGATTGAACAGTTACAGTGTAGTTCTGACTAGCAGTCGTAACAATCGCTGTTGGATCCGAAATCGTTGTGCTGCTCAATCCAGTAGATGGCGACCAAGAGTAATTGTCAACTGTTAATCCGTTGGTGATGGTCGTGTTGAGCTGCGCAGGTGATCCGTTACAAACACTTAAGTTGGTTCCAAGGTCAATCACAGGGATTGGTTTCACAGCTACAGTTACTGGAACCACTTGTGAACAACCATTGTTATCGAGCGTAAAGTTGTAGATCACATTCTTGTCGGCATTGGTAAGGTTTTCCAATGTCTCACTAGGATTACCTGATTGTGCAGCTGTAATAGCGGCATTGGTAATTCCTGCAGCTGCAGGTCTTGTCCAACTAACCAAAGCACTCGCTGGCGTAACTGAAGGCACATAAGCGAATACCTCGTTTCCACATACCGCTGGAGGCGTTAAAGAACTGGTGAGGATCGGCAATGCATTTACCGTAACTGGAATTGGCGATGAAG
>CAMCXT010000106.1 GCA_945883545.1 Chitinophaga pinensis
CCAGCCGAAAGGTGTTGATGTTCCTTAAGCAACGATTCGAGTTGTTCGATTCCAAAATCATTTCCTCCCTCATCCTCTTGCTCAACCAAACCATCTGTATAGCAGAGCAACAAAGCCGATGGATGGATTTTCAATTCTCCAGATTCTAATCGATAAAGCTTCTCGAGCATCCCTAAACCAGTGGTTCCTGCGCTGAGGATTGATGTTTCACCATTGGAAAGCAAAACCGGTGGATTGTGGCCTGCATTGATATAGGATAAAATCCTTGTTTGGGTGTTGTATTTGGCAATGAAAAAGGTCACGAACTTTTCTCCTTTTGCACTTTGAACCACACGGTCGTTAAGGTCAGTAACGATGGTTCTAAGGTCGGATGTCGTTCCTACACGGGCATGCAAATAGGCTTGAAAATTAGCCATGAGCAATGCCGCAGCGATTCCTTTTCCCGACACGTCGGCCATGCAAAAAATTACTTCGTCGTCGTTGAGCCTAATAAAATCGTAATAATCGCCTCCAATCTGGCGAATCGGCCGGTAAAACGCAGCAAAGTCGAAATGCTCGTCAAGCGGCAGCGATGAAGGAATAAACATCGATTGAACTTCGCGGGCCATTTCAAGTTCTCGCTTGTACATTTCTTGTTGCACATTGTCTTTAAACAAGCGCTTATTCTCAATGGCTACTGCAATTACATTGCTGATGGTTTGCACAAATTCGAGATCCGATTTGCGTTCCTCGCGCATGGTTTCTCTGTTCAAACCACCAATGAGCACATACGATAGGGCTTTGCCTTTGTGTTCGACAGGGATAATGATATCGAAGGCTGTGAGATTAGGATTCGTTTCTGAATCATCAATTAAAGCGATCTCATGGAAATTATACAGATCAAGTTCTGGACGAATGCGCGCTGTATCATATTCCGAATTTAAACATATAGGCCATCTCCAGATTTCATCGAACGTGCAATAGGTAATTTTAGTGAAGCCCAACTGCGTTTGGAGGATGTATTGGTAAATGCTGAAAAGCTCTTTCGCAGCGGTATTGTTGTTTATCGCACGGGTAACCTGCAGCAACGCATACAATTGGTCTTTGTAGCGCTGATCTGTTGATTTTGCAGGTGTTTCGATCACTATTCCTAGCATTTTGAAAGCCCGATTGGTCTTTCTGTTAAACTTGAAAATTTGTTAAAAGTTGTGCAGCCGATTATTTTTTCAATTCCTTCAGAATATCAGGAATCTGCTTCACATAAGCCATTTCACGCATCTTAGATTTTGCTTCGCCAACTGGTGATCCAAAATAGGTTAAACCAGCAGCTAGCGATTTCGGAACACCCGATTGCGCCAGAACCACTGCACCTTCTCCGATGGTTAAGTCTTTAGAAACCCCAACTTGACCCCATAAAATCACTCGGTTTTCGATGGTGGCGACTCCAGCAACACCAACTTGTGCAGCAAAAAGACAATCTTCTCCAACCACCGTATCGTGACCGATGTGAATCTGGTTGTCGAACTTGGTTCCGCGTCCAATCACTGTATCGCCCGATACACCTTTGTCGATTGTGCAACATGCTCCAATCTCCACATCATCGCCGATCACCACTCGGCCACAGCTGCGCATTTTGTCGTAGCCTTCAGGACGGCGTTTAAAGTAAAATGCGTCTGATCCGATCACTGATCCTGCATGGATTTCCACTCGATTTCCAATTACAGTATGGTCGTAGATCGTCACATTGGGATGAATCAAACAATCATCACCGATAACCACGTTGTTTCCAACAAAAGCACCTGGTTGAATGATTGTGTTACTTCCAATTTTGGCAGTTGGCGAAACCATCCCGCTTGCCGGTTGAAAAGGCCTATAGAAATTTACCAAGTAATTGTAATCTCTGAAAGGATCGTCGCTGAGGATAATCGCCTTCCCCGGAGGGCATTCCACCTCTTTGTTGATCAAAATGGTGGTTGCTGCCGAATTGAGGCATTTGTCGTAATACTTTGGATGGTCTACAAAAGAGAGATCTCCAGGTTCAACTTTATGAATTTCATTGATGCCACTGATGAGGTGATCGGCTGGTCCTATGTAGGTAGCCCCAATCAGTTCGCACAATTCACTTAGGGATTTTGCAGGCGTAAGCTTCATTGCATTCGTATGATTGCCGAAAGGTAATGTAAATTTGCAGCCATGCAGAAGCACAACAAAATCGCAATTGCAAGGTTTTTATGAAGATGACAGTCAGAGAAGCACTTTCATTTTTGCGATTGGATGTTCCTGTAACACACGATGATGTGCGAAAGGCGTTCAGGATGAAAGCGAAAGAATTTCATCCCGACAAGCACTTCAACGAAGCATCACAAGAGGAAGCATCAATACAGTTTTTGAAAATTCGTGAGGCATCAGATTTATTGATGTCGCTCAGCGAAGCTCAGATTAATCGCCCCGGCCCCGAACGGAGAACTGTTCAAGTGGTTCGTCGCGCTCATCCTCGCCAAGCTCCTGCTGCTCCATCAATTATGGACCATCCACTGGTAAAAGAAATCGACAATGTCGTGAAGCTTTTTCACCTTGCAGGCAAAGGATCTAGCATGCAACTTCTCAAAAAATACTTGGGCGAAGGTCGATTTTCTCCAGGCAATTGGATTGGCAGAATGTACGAACGGCTATTCGAGAAAAAATTTGCAGGAGAAGACCGAATGAGTGGATTTATTTATGGATTCATTCTATTTATAAGGATTCTTTGGGGTTCTATTTTCATGATTGTCGCCTTTTTTAGCATGTCGATTGTGGGCTTGGCTGTGATCGTTTTGGCATTTCCACCAATGTCGGTTTTTTATGGAGTGTATTGGGTTTACCATCAATTCATGAAGCCTGTAGCCAAGAAGCTCAACCAATCCATACAACCCGGTAATGTGCAATCGTGGCTGAATGCCCGATCAACCTATCTATTTTACCGTACATTGCCGCTTCCAATCATTGCAGTAATCGGATGGGGATTTGTAATGATTTGCAGTTCAGGCACGTATTACATGATGACTTTAAGTTATCTGCTTTGCTTTTTATTCAGTTTGCTCGCTATGAGTATTTTATATGAATGGGTGCAGTACTTTAAAGTAAAAAACCGCGAGATATGAATGAATATCTCTTCATTGGCGATTTACACGGTCATGCCACCCAGCTGAAGTCGGTTTTACAAAAAGCAGGTTTTACTATTGTAAATGGGGCTTATTGGCATCCTGAACTTAAAGCCGTTTTTGTTGGAGATTTCATAAACCGTGGTACTGAGAACCTTGAATGTTTGCGCATCGTTCGGGCAATGGTTGAAAGCGGAAATGCCTTGGCGGTAATTGGAAACCATGAAGTGATCTTTTTGAATTACCATCAGCAGAATCCTCAAACAGGCCAGTACACCATGCAAAACAGAGCCGGCTGGAATCGTTTACTGCAACAAACTATGCAAGAATTTTCACAATCTGCTGCTGAGTTGAAGGAAATGCTCAATTGGTTAAAGAGCCTGCCAATCGTGATCGAAACCAAGCATTTCAATGTCGTGCATGCCTGTTACGATCCGGAATTAATTGAAGCATTAAGAGACCGAACCAATGGAAGTTTTGTGCTTCAAGAGAATGACTGGCTTCAAATGGAACTTGGTGCAGACGAAACACTAACTGAAACACTGCACACGCTCACTTTTGGAATCAGCATTTACCTTGATACTGCCCAGTTGTTTCCGGGAGCGAATTTAAGCTCTCAACACGCCCCACGCATTCGGTATTGGGAAGAGCCTTTCGAAAAATCGTTGGTTGAAACCCTGTTTGTTGAGGATGACAAGCACTTGTCTTCTATTGGTTTCTTGAGTTTACCTGAAGCATTTTATTCTGCATTCAGGCCTTACGATGAATATGAAAAACCGGTTGTTCATGGCCATTATTGCCTCGAAGGAACCTTGAAAAACCCACAAGAGAATATCATCATTGTTGATCGAGCTGTTATAAAAACAGGCACTCTAAAGGCTTGGAATCCTCAACTTGGTTGGATTCAATCCTGA
>CAMCXT010000107.1 GCA_945883545.1 Chitinophaga pinensis
GTTATCGCGATTAAAAGCAGCTGGTTTAGATTCACTTCCGGGTGCAGGTGCCGAAATATTAAACGACCGTGTTCGTAGGATGATTTCGAAAGGCAAATGTTCTGGACAGGAGTGGCTCGATGTGATGCGTGCGGCTCATCAATTAGACATTACAACATCAGCCACCATGATGTTTGGACATATTGAAACTTTGCAAGAACGGTTTGAACATTTGGCCATGATTCGTCAAGTACAAAGCGAAAAACCCGCAGAGGCAAATGGATTCTTGGCATTCATTCCTTGGCCTTTTCAAGACGATGGAACATTGTTGCGACGAGTGAAGGGCATTCGTAACCAAGTTACTTCTGAAGAATATATCCGAATGATTGCTTTGAGCCGAATAATGCTGCCGAATGTGCTCAATATTCAGGCATCTTGGCTCACAGTGGGTGAGAAGACAGCACAGCTATGCTTGTATGCTGGTGCCAACGATTTTGGATCTATCATGATTGAGGAGAATGTTGTTTCTGCAGCTGGAGCGCCGCATCGATTTACATCAGAAGGCATTCAAAAAGCAATTATTGAAGCTGGATTTGAACCTCAGCTCAGAACACAAAAGTATTTATACCGAGAAATTCCAGCAGGAATGGAGCAACAAGTGATCAATTATTGATTCCATCTTTTGGAATGTACTGTTGAAAATCTGCAGTTACTTGACCGATAGCCGCGAGGCTTTGCTTATTTTTGCCGGATAAATCGAAATTAATGAGATCGATCCTGCTTTTTTTAGCTTTATTTCCATCCATGCTGATTGCTCAACAATTTGAGTGGGGTCAAGCATTTGGTGGAAATCAAAACGACAATGCCCAAAGAATTAGTCCAGGTTCGGCAGGAAGTGTTTTTGTGGTTGGGAATTTCATTGGGCCTGCCACCATCGGTGGAAACACCTTGCAGGGATATGGTTTTCAAGATGTTTACTTAGCGCGCTATTCCTCAAATGGGCAGTTGGATTGGGCAAAAGCGATTGGTGGTACTGGAACCGATCAAGTCTCAGCCATTGAAACCGATTTAGAAGGAAATATTTGGGTATCGGGCCGTTTCACAGGAAGCATGGATTTGGATCCTGATGCTGGTTTTTCTGGATTAACTGCGGCTCCTGCCGGTGCATTGGATGGTTTCTTCGCCAAGTTCAATGGAGAAGACGGAAGCTTAATGGAATTTCGTGATATAACAGCTGGAGGAACATTCGATATCAGATCCATCAAAATTGATCCAACCGATGGTGCATTTTTTATAGGTGGACAATATGCCAATACCGTTGATTTTGATTTTGGACCTTTTGCCCAAAGCAGAACTTCCTTTGTAACCTCAGGCGATTGTTTTGTGGCTAAATATGATGCAAACCTATCGTTCGGTTGGGTAAATACATTTGGATCAGTAAACCCGGCCATCGATTTCGTATCGGCTATTGGTTTGTCGACTGATGGAGCAGTGTATTGTACTGGTTTGTTGGGCGGAACAACCGATATCGATCCTAGTCTTGGAACATCCAACTTGACTTGTGCAACCGATGCTTTTTTGATTCGTTATTTGAAAACAACTGGTGCTTTAAGTTGGGGCTTTAATTTGGGTGGAAATTCTATAGAATTGGGCACTGCGCTGTTGGTAAATCCCGACAATGAAATCGTTTTAACTGGAACGATGAACAGTCCTTCCTTTGATGCAGATCCTGGTTTTAGTACTACTACTATTGCATCAAACGGAATTTCATCAGTACCTTTTTTACTTCGTTATGGAAGCAATGGCTCTTTGTTGGGGAATTACGTCGTTGAAGGATTGACTGGACTTTCGGCCAATATCAACGCTTTAGAATATACGCCAAACAACGATTTAATAGCAGCAGGGAATTTCACAGGCAACATTAAGTTTCCTACCGATACTGGGTATTTTGAATTGAGCTCTGGAGATTCTTCAGATGCATTTATGGCCTTTTTTAATTCCGCATTTATATTGTCGGACCTTAACATTGTTGGTGGTTCAAATAATCAAACGGCCAACGATATTCGATTAAGTGGATCGATTGTTCATTTGGCTGGCCAATTAGATGGAATCACAAATCCTGGTGATGGAGCGTTAAATCCAATTGTTCCTGGTAGTTCAGGGAACGAAGGCTATATCTTTCAATACAATTTGAATCCAACGGTGATTTCAAACGACCTTTCTGAAGGAGTATTGATTTATCCAAATCCTGCAATTGATCGGATACAGATAGAAGCGGTTGGTTTTCAATCTGTAGATTGTTTCGATATGCAAGGCCGATTGGTCTTGAAAAGCAAATTGAATACATTGTATGTTGCTGATTTGAAAAAGGGGATCTATTTGCTTAAAGTAAATACTGAGGATTCATCAGAATTTCGCAAGATCGTTTTACAGTAAGGCATTTTGGTGTGCTTTAATTAAGGATCTCAACCAAGAGGTTAGGGATGCTCGTTTGTTAGTTATTCAATTAGATTAATTATTAAGATATTTAAGATGAAAGCTGCTGTATACAAAAGTTATGGACCTCCAAGTGTTGCCCAAGTGCAAGAGGTTGCTAAACCAATTCCTCATGACAATGAATTGTTAGTGAGGGTTTATGCAACAACAGTAAATAGAACAGATGCAGGGTTTCGCAGTGCGGAGTATTTTATTTCGCGATTTTGGAGTGGATTGTTCAAGCCTAAATTCAATGTTTTAGGTTGTGAATTTTCGGGAATAATTGAAGGAGTAGGAAAAAGTGTAACAGCCTTTAATCTGGGCGACCGTGTTTTTGGTTTTAATGAAAAAAGCTTTGGTGGCCATGCAGAATATTTGACCATTCCAGAATCAGCAGCAGTAATAACTATGCCTGATCGAGCAAGCTTTCAAGAAGCAGCTGCGTTTTCAGAAGGTTTTCATTATGCTTTGGTTGATGTTCGTGCAGCAAAAGTGAAATCAGGTCAAAAAGTTTTGGTGAATGGAGCAACTGGCGCTATTGGATCGGCTGCAGTTCAAATATTGAAGCATTTTGGAGCCCATGTAACCGCTGTTTGTAATACCAAAAACATCGATTTAGTTGAAGGTTTGGGAGCAGATGTCGTTATAGATTATCAAAATCAGGACTTTACAGAAACCGAAAATAAATTTGATTTTATTTTTGATGCAGTTGGTAAAAGTTCATTTCCGAAATGCAAACCCTTGTTAAATAAAAATGGCATTTACATATCAACGGAGTTAGGGAAATATGCCTCGAATGTATTTTATGCACTTGTAACGCCACTTTGGGGTGGAAGGAAAGTCTTGTTTCCAATTCCAAAAATTTCAAAAGAGGATCTATTGTTTGTTAAAGCGCTTTATGAAAGTGGTGCATTTAGCCCTGTTATTGATCGTTATTTCAAATTGAATGAAATAGTTGAAGCTTACACCTACGTAGAAACTGGTCAAAAGACTGGTAATGTTGTAATCCGGGTTGTAGAATAAAAACAACTTACACTTCGCTTCTTTAATTTATCTCACGAGTTTCAATGTAGTTTAACCGATTGCATCAACAGATTTGCAAGGAAACTTGGATCGTTAAATTTGCCGATTACAAAAAGATGAATGGTATTTTTATTCCAACTAGAAATGAAGCCTTTTGGAGACTTGAAGGTAAAGACTTTTGTTATGCACGATTCAATTTATTAGACATTGAATACGATGTGCCATTTCAATATTTATCAAGGAATTAACTACTTCTGATTTATATATAGTATTAATAAGTTTTGATAAGCATACATCATCATTAATGCCTATTGAAAAATCCCATTCAACATTTGCTGAACGGGATTTTATATTTTCAGGCTTCGCCAACACCAATGTCTTATTTCAAATAGACTGCCTCAAACTTTGCCAAAGGAGCCATCCTGCCCTTATT
>CAMCXT010000108.1 GCA_945883545.1 Chitinophaga pinensis
GTTGGTGTAGACAAAGAAATGTTAAAGAATTACAACCACCCCATGGTTGAAAATGGCGGGTATTATAATGTAAGTGACAATAATTTCGAAATGTGGTTATGTCCAACTCTTCTTTATGTATTTGAAACTGAAAAATATCCAGACGCTATTTATTTTAAATTCATAAATAACTAGAATTTAGGAGATTGAATAAAACAATCTCATCATTGCAAGCGAAAAAGCTAGTCAATGCAGATTAAGAAAAACGGTTTTAAAAGACGATTTGCCTTAGCCGAAAAAGTAGAAAACGAAAAAATAACGCGGAAGATCGCATTGCAATAATTGAATAGATGTAGAAACAACAAAGCGCAACACCGAAAAGTGGTTGTGCTTTGTTGTTTTACAAACAGCCTTAAAACTGTATGTTTACGCAATGGAGCATCCCGAAACTTGGTCGGTTATCCTGAATCCAACGGCCAATGGTAGAAAATCAACGCGGCGTTGGAAACAATTAGAAGCGCAACTAAAGGCCAATCAAATTCCATTTCAACTCTTTCAAACAACCCAAAGCGGCGACGGAACTAAAATAGCACTGCAAGGTCTAAGCAATGGAAGTCGGTCAATTTTGATCGTTGGTGGTGATGGCAGTGTGAATGAGGTTGTTCATGCCATTTTAGATCAGTCAGAAATTCCTTCTCGCCTTATAAAACTAGCGATTTATCAAGCTGGAACAGGGAACGATTTTGTGAGAACCTTGAAAATCCCGCGCGAACCAAAGGCATTTGTAAAAATGATGCTTCAAAGTAAATTTCAAATTCAAGACGCAGGTTCGCCACAATACTTAAATACCCAAAAGCCATTGCAATATTTCATCAATGTAGCTGGAATTGGCTTTGATGCATTTGTTGCCTACACAGCAAACGAGGCAAAAAAGAAAGGAAAATCAGGCGTTCTGACGTATTTAATAGCCCTAATAAGTAGCCTTTCAAAATATGAAGCGGTTGAATGTGTGGTTGAAATAGACAATGAAAAATCAACCTTTCCGGTTTTTGCAATTCTAGCGGGGATAGGGAAATATGCTGGAAATGGAATGAAGCTCGTTCCTGATGCCATTCCAAATGATGGATTATTTCATTTAACTGCCGTTCGAAAAATTGGAAAAGCCAAGGTTATTCGAAACATCGCGAAGCTTTTCACAGGCGCTTTCTCTCATTTAGAAAAAGTAAAAATCACAACGGCTAAAGTTGTTCGTGTGTATCCATCAAAGAAACTTTACGTGGAAGCAGATGGAGAATCGTTTGGTTACGGCCCAGTGGAATTCCGTATTTTGCCAGGACGAATTCAAATGTTGATACCCTGATGTTATTTGGCAAGAAAACCACCCGTTGGTTTATGGTTTTTAGCAGTGTTGACAAGGCAAAAGAATTAATTGCTGTCAACAAAACTGCAAGAATCGAAGTAGATGGCAAATTGCTCTGTTTGGCAAGAACGGAAACAAAGTTTTTCGCTTTGGATGAAAAATGCCCGCACCAGAATTTACCAATAACCCACGGTGGAATTTGCGAAAACGGAACAGTGGTTTGTCCTTTCCACCGCTACGCGTGGGATTTAAGAACAGGGCGTGAAGTGGAACGACGTAGTGGAAATATCAATTTATATCCAGTTGAAGAGCGCGAAACCGGCTTGTTTGTAGGGATCGAAAAGAAAACTGGTGGAATTTTCGGTTAGTTTAGGGGCACAATTCTTATCGACACTGACATCGGAAAGTTCAATTCCGAAACAACTGTAGCATCTTTCAACCGAACAACCTGCTGTTTTCCATCCAATTGAACAACCATAAAACCTCCAATGGGATTGCTGCAGCGATCGAACTTCTGTCCTTTGAGCAAAGAATTTCCATCTAAATCGATCAACTCATATTGAAGGCCATTTCTTGTGGCTGCGGCTACGCCTTGATGGTATTGCCCGATCGACTTCCAAATCGCAGGAACAACGATCATACAGTTTCTGTCGACAATTCCTGCCCAACGATCGCTCGGTTCGCCAGATGTGTAAACAAAAACACCTTCCTCGGCAAAGTCGAGCGACTCAAAAAAATCGAGTGAACAGGTTTTGCCCGATGCGTCAAGTAAGGTCCAACCCTTTGTTGTGAGCACAGCAGCAGTGCCTTCATGATGGCCAGAAACTTCCAAATATTCGGCATTGGTAAGGAGTTTCGCTTGCAAAACATCAACAAATCCGAATAGATCATTTTTAAGATAGGGCACCAAGTTCGAGCCTGGATTGGGCACAATGTCGAGAAACGGACCGAGCTTAGTTTCTCCTTGCTGATTGATCAAGTAAAACCCATCATCTTCTTGCACCCAAGCATGGTTATAACGAAAGGGAAAGGCCATCGGATAGGCTCTTTGGTTGATGAATTTGCCTTCGGTGTCGATGTACTTCCAGCCTCCAGCACCTGGATCATACACAAGAGCACGCTTACAGGAAAATTCAGGCCGAACATCTTCAATTTCGCAATGGTATTTCGGTTTGAGAATCCACTTCCCATTTTTACCAGCAAATCCCCAACAAGTTCCATTGCGCAAGGCAATTCGTCCTTCAGAAAAAACACCGGCATCGGTAAATTTGGGCTTCACGAGCACCTTGCCCATCGAGTCGGCTAAGCCCCAAAAACCTTCAAATCGAAATGGAAAAATGCCTTCTCTCCCTGGTCGAACTTCTTCAACCGGCATTGCCGACAATGCTTGAAGCTGAGCACTGTAAAGCCTGAAGCCCGGCTGTTGGGTGCTTTTTATAGCAACTCGATTCTTTGAAAGCACCACAAACGAATCTACTTCTTCTACAGAAGCAAAAGGCTCAACCACACATTTGAGGGTGTATGGAGGCTTATCGCCAATGCGCAATAGCGATTGACCGAAACCGATTGAGCTGAGTAAAATCAGGCAAACAAGGCCGACAAAGGGAAGGTTTCCTTGACGCGGATTCCCTTTTCGGTGTGATGCAAAGTGGCGCATTCAACAGATTTATCGTGCTCAAAAAACAATACCCATTCTTCATCCGCGGCGCGCTTCAAGATGACCGCTTTCTCATCCAGAGTAAGCAAAGGACGTGTGTCGTATGCCATCACCCAAGCCACTGGAACATGCACTGGAGAGGCCAACAAATCGGCCATGTAAAGCAATTTCTTATCGCCAATTTGAACCAAAGGCAACATCATCGACTCGGTATGCCCATGCACACGAATGATTTCTATTTGGTCTGTGAACCGGTCTGATTCCGCGAAGCGAAGCTGACCAGATTCTTGAATTGGAAGAATATTTTCCTTTAAAAAGGATGCCTTTTCTCTAGCGTTTGGCTCTGTTGCCCATTTCCAATGCGCTTCGTTACTCCAAACTTGTGCATTTTTGAAAGCTGGGCGATATGCCGATTTGTCGTCGTTCCATTCAATCACTCCACCGCAATGGTCGAAATGCAAATGCGTCAGAAAAACATCGGTGATTTCATCTCGATGGTAACCGGCAGCCTTGAGCGATTTATCAAGATTATCGTCGCCATGCATGAAGTAATGCGAGAAAAACTTGTCGTTCTGCTTGTTACCCATTCCTGTATCGACAAGAATAAGGCGATTTCCTTCTTCAATCAACATGCATCGCATGGCCCAAGAACACATGTTATTCTCATCGGCAGGATAAAGTGGATGCCACATAGACTTGGGAACTACGCCAAACATGGCGCCACCATCGAGTTTGAAGTGCCCAGAATTGATAACTGATAATTTCATATTTACTGTACTGTGTGCTGTTGACAAAATCCTGAAATCGTTTTCAGGTGTTCGGTAGGCGGGGCTAAATTTACCGGAAAAAAGGAGACATGAAGGTTCATTTGATAGCGATTGGTG
>CAMCXT010000109.1 GCA_945883545.1 Chitinophaga pinensis
GAATCTAGATGGCGACAGTCGAGATAAACGAAATCATCGCCCCGTTGCTTCAATTCATTGTCGATTGCTCGGGCCACAATATCCCGCGGAGCGAGTGAGCCACGTTCATCGTATGAAGGCATGAAATCTTCACCTGCTTGATTGCGCAAAATGCCACCAAAACCGCGCATCGCCTCAGTGATCAGAAAGCTCGGTTGAACACCCGGCTGAAACAACGCTGTTGGGTGGAATTGGATGAACTCCATGTTTTCGACCCGTCCTTTGGCTCGATACACCATCGCAACCCCATCGCCTGTTGCAATTTTAGGGTTCGTGGTGGATGCATAAACATTTCCGGCTCCGCCTGATGCCATTAAAGTAATCCGCGACAGAATCACATCTGTTTTTCCTGTTTTTAGGTTGAGGGCGTAAACTCCAAAGCAGTTAATTTCGGGAGTGGAGCTGTTGATATACATGCCCAAATGGTGCTGAGTGATGATCTCAACGGCAAAATGGTGATCCAAAATTTCAATGTTTGGATGGTTGCGAACCTGTTCGAGCAATGCCCTTTCAACTTCATAACCTGTATTGTCTTTGTGGTGCAGAATACGGTGTTCTGAATGCCCGCCTTCTTTTCCAAGATCGTAGGAACCTTTTTTATTTTTATCGAAGCTAGTGCCCCAACGAATCAATTCCTCAATTCTTTCAGGAGCTTCAGTGATGACCATTTTTACAACATCTTCATTGCACAAACCATCGCCTGCAGTAAGTGTATCGGCGATATGCTTTTCGAATGAATCTGTGGCATCGGTTACAGCAGCAATGCCGCCTTGAGCATATTTTGTATTCGATTCATCTTCGTCGCTTTTGGTAATCATGCAAACCTTACCATGACTTGCGGCTTTGATGGCAAAGCTCAGCCCTGCAATTCCAGATCCGATAACCAAAAAGTCTGTTTTCTTTTTAAACGTAGCGCTCATAAAACAAAAGTAAGCATTGACTTGCCCTCAGTGAACAGTTAATATTGATAAGAGTTCAGGTTGTTTAAATGAAACCGATGATTTCGCTTTCCCGAAAGGCTTATTCGGTTAAATTTGTGCTTCCTATCAAGCTCACTATGCGCAAAATCTTTACTCTTCTAGCATTTTTATCAATCAACATGCTTGGATCTCAAGCACAAACGGTGTTGTTTTCCGAGAATTTTAATGGAAACACGATTTCTTTCGATTTGAATACGAGCACATTGGGAGCTTCATACAACTTCAATCAATGGATTTGGAATAACCAATACTCAGGCGGACAAATAGAAATAACATGCCCTCCAGTTCCTATTCCAATTCCTATCCCAGTTAACAACACCCCCGATCAACCAGCGGCCATAATTGGTTCTCCTCAAAGCCCATACATGCATATTACCTCTGTTGCAGGCGTTGAAATTGGAGTTGAAAATTGTCACTTCTTTGCACCAAATCCAGCTTGTGGTGAATCTGAAAGTTTTTTCACAGAAATGAACACCAGCATTAGCACAGTTGGTCAAACTGGTGTCACACTTGATTTCTGGTATATCTGTAATGGGTTCGCGGGGAGCTCTTTTGGCACGATTTACTACAGCATAAATGATGGAGCGAGTTGGAATCTTGTTAATTCTGCACCAATACAGTATGTGAATACACCTAACTGGACACAAGCATTAGTAACCAATCCCGCATTCGATAATCAAGCAAGTTTGAGAATTGGTTTTGAATTCGAGACCATTGCAAGTTCAGATGCTGCTCAAGATCCAGCATTCGGGATCGACGATATTCAGATTTATTCATCCTCGCAAGGGCAAGCCTCTGTTAATCTTGATCCGGTAAATACCGGCCCATATTGCCCAGGATCGACATTCGATTTACCATACACAGCCATCGGAACTTTCAATGCAGGCAATTCATTTAATGTGGTTATGTCGAACGCTTCAGGAAGTTTTGCAACCCCAACAATTATCGGTACAACATTAAGCACTACTTCAGGAACGGTTACGGTTTCGATTCCTGCAGGCACAGTACCCGGAACTGGCTATTTGTTTAACATCGCAGCAACTTCTCCTGTAACACTAGGCGTTCCTGTTGGTCCTGTAACCATAAACAGTGGCCCAATTGCTGTGATCGACGCCGAATCTTCAACTTCAGTTTGTACCGGTGGATCGGCAGTGCTATTGTATTCTGGAACGCCGGGAGACATTCAATGGCTAACTTCTTCCAATGGGCTAAACTTCACACCCATAGTTGGAGAAACTAACAACATTTTAAACACTCAGCCATTAACAGCGACAACCTATTTTCAGGCATTTGTAACCACCGAATGTGGCGCAGCAACTTCAGCATCATGGACAGTGAACATTTCTAGTTCTGTAAACATCCCGTTGCAAACATCACCAAACACCTTAAATCTTTGCAATGGACCGATTACGGTTACCACTGTTGGAAATTTTGTTGACTTAGTGTGGTCGAACGGACAAACTGGACTGTCGGCAATTGTGGTAACACAACCAGGTCCTATCAGTGTTACTGGCCAAGACAATACGGGGTGCCCTGCAGCATCTTCAGTGATCAATCTTATCGAAACCACACCTCCAGCACTTACGGTTACACCAGGCAATCCAATCCTTTTCTGTGGATCTCCAATCAACCTAACTGCAGTGGGCGGCTTTGCAACTTATGCATGGTCAACCGGACAATCAGGGCCGAACTTAGTTATCACCAGTATCCCTATTTCTCCACTTTCTGTTTCTGCAGTCGATAACGAAGGCTGCAATGTTGGCCCAGTTCAAATTGACGTGCAGCCAGCTGGAAATGTAGAAGTGCCAGTAACACCATCTTTGGCGGCAATTTGCGATGGTGAACCTGCCGAACTAACAGCTGCTCCTGGCTTCAATACATATGAATGGTCGAATGGCGCACTAGGGCAAAGCATCCTTGTTAGCTTTTCAGGATTTTATTCAGTAACCGTTACCGATGCCAATGGATGTACAGGAACTTCTGCCCAAGTTGAGGTAATTCAATCGCAATTTCCGATTGCCAATTTCTCTTACACCCAAAACAATGGAGGCTATACCATCAACTTTAACAATACTTCCCAAAATGGAATTACGTATGAATGGCTTTTCGATACGCTTTCCACATCACCTCTTGAAGAGCCATCATTTACATTTCCCGAAAATGGACCATACTATGTAAGCTTAATCATCGAGAATCCTTGCGGAATTGACACGGTTAAAAAACTGATCATTGTGGCGCAAGTTGGGATGGAAGACATCCTAGCGACCTACGAAGCCAATGTATTTCCCAATCCTTCTTCAGACAATTTTATGTTGACTCTCAATAGCAACAAACAAGAAAATATCGATCTTATTTTGACCGACATAGAAGGGCGTTTGATACAACAAAGTACGGTGAGTTTACAAGGAAAGACCACTGTGAATATACCTGCTGATCAATTGGCTAAAGGCTTGTACTTGTTACATTTAAAAACAAGTTCTGGAATAGGAGTTGTGAAATTACTTAGGAGTTAACCCTGGCTTATTCTACCTATATAGAAGAGACTTGAATTAATAAAAGAAATATATACCTTTGAATTGATCGATCAAGAATTGGTCTTACCAACTATTCTGTTTTTGGTAGATTTACAGAATTCAATTGGTGGTTTGTGAAACGAAAAGGTGCCTAAGCGCCTTTTCGTTTTTTAAATTAACCTCCACACTGTAACAATTCCATCCATCGTAAAGTATAAACAGCCT
>CAMCXT010000110.1 GCA_945883545.1 Chitinophaga pinensis
TACTTCAACTGCACAAATGGCTGTTCATGTGCAGGTTCGGAATTTCGGGAAGCAAGCCCTGTTTTTACATGCAAAGGGCGTTTTTGGTCGCTCCACGAAAGTTAAGACGGTAGGTGATAATGGCAGTTTCCAGTTTCTACACCGCAATCCTGAACTTTGGTGGCCAAGAGGCGAAGGAAGTCGTCCGTTTTACCCAATTACAGTGTATGTTTCGAATGCCAAAAATGAAGTGCTCGACAGTGTGGTATCGCGTTACGCTGTTAGAACGGTTAAGTTGATTCAGGAGAAAGATTCTATCGGGCAATCGTTCTACTTTTCTGTAAACGGAAAGGCGATTTACATAGAAGGTGCAAACGTGGTGATGCCCAACGAACCTTTTGAAAACGACCGTTCGGCGGGACTTTCAATCAAGGAACTCCAATTTGTGTTAGATTCGAAAATGAACATGCTTCGAATTTGGGGTGGAGGAACTTATTTGCCTGAAACCTTTCATGATTGGGCCGACACTGCAGGTGTGATGATTTGGCAAGATTTGATGTTCGCTTGCAGCTATTATCCCGACCAAAAAGCCTTTGAAGACAATGTGAAAGTGGAAGTGAAGCAACAAACTTTCCGATTGATCCATCATCCTTCTCTGGCCTTGATTTGTGGAAACAACGAAATCGATGTTGCCCGAAAAAACTGGGGCTGGGCACAGAAATACAAGTATTCTGAAGCAACGCTCAATCGTCTAAATTCTAGCTACGAAAGGTTGTTCCAAGTGGAAATTCCGAAAACGATTGGTAGCGTTTCAGTGCAAATGAATTATTTGGCTTCCTCGCCCATTTCGAACTGGGGAAAGCCTGAAGATTTCACGCGAGGCGACAACCACGATTGGGGCATTTGGCATGGCGGATTGCCTTTTGATGCCGTCAGCCAACGGATTCCGAGATTTATGAGTGAATACGGTTTCCCTTCGCTTCCCCCGTTGAAAATTTTAGAAAAGTACTTGGGTTTACAGCCGGCCGAAATCCAACAAGAATCATTGGTTTTGAGCTACAAAGGTTTGTCGACACTCAAGCGATACATCCAATCGAAAGGCTATCCTTCAGCTTTGCTGGAAGAAACTATTCTTTCTTCGCAAGAGATCCAAAAGTGGCATTACACGAAAATGAAACAACTCCTGAAACCTTCCAATGGTAGATGCATGGGCAATTTGTGGTGGCAACTGAATGATGTTTCGCCAGTGATGTCGTGGAGTTTGCTAGATATGGATGGGAATTTGAAGTAATTTGCTTAGAAAATTACTGCTTGATTATTTTTCTCGATGTAACGCTTTTGCCATCGTTAATAGAAATCACGTAGATGCCGGAAGCAACTTGTTCCAATGATAGAATTCCTTCGTGCAAACCTTGATGTGCATTGGAAATTTCCTTGGTGAAAACGGTTTCTCCAGTGAGGGTTAATAAAGATATCGTTGCCTTGGATGTTGCTTTAGTGAGGTAAAATTGAAAACCTACTTTGTCGACAAATGGGTTGGGCATGCACGATAAAATCAGTGGAGAATCTTTTAAACTAGATACTGAAACAGTTGAATAAATTGGGCTTGGCGCTAAAACCGGATTCGTACCACGTGGTTGTAATGCTTGAGGAGCTGTTACAAGGTGATTTTCATTGTTTAAGCATCTCCAAGATGCACTAACGCTAGATTGGAAGGTTCGAGAAGAGATTGTATTCATGTGCACCCAATCACCTTGTACATTTTGCTGGTTTACATCAAGTAATAAATACCCTCTTTTGGTGAGATCTGCGTATTTAACGTTTGGATTGAATACTTGAATCAACTGCACGGGAACGCCAAAAGTGAGGAAGCTGCTCGAAGTTACGCTGGTACAAACATATTCAACAGCAACAGAACCTGCACCTGTTGAAGCTGTGTAGTTATTGATGTTTCGAGGCACATCATTTCCCCATGAAGTATGGATATCGCCGGTTAAAAACACACAGTTGTTGATGTTGTTGTCGTCGATGTGTTTCAAAACGCGTTCACGTTCAGCGGGATAGCCATCCCACTGGTCTTCATTCACCGGATTGCCGAATATTCTTAATGGCGCAATCATCACCTGGTTACCGATTAATTTCCACTGTGCTTGGCTCGAGCTCAAATTCGATTTGAACCACTCGAGTTGCGGTGCGCCCAAAAGGGTTCTATTGGTATCCGTAACAGTCGATCCGCTTGTTCCAGCTTGAACCTCTCTTCCTTCCAAGCGAGTATCGAGCATGATGAGCTCTACCAAATTTCCCCACGAAAAATTTCTACGTAACAAGCCATTGCCTTCCGATACAGGCATCCATTCGAAAAAGGCTTGTTTCCCATTGTTTTTGCGCGCTTCCCATTCTCCTTCTGCGCCTTCGGTATGGTTTTGAGCCCCGCCAACCCAAGAATTATTAGCAGTTTCATGGTCATCCCAAATTACGATAAACGGAAACTGTCGGTGGATTTCCTGAAGATCTGGATCGAGTTTGTAATGTGATTGGCGAATTCTATATTCTTCGAGTGAAACAACTTCATTTTCTGGCTGGTGCAATCTGGAAGTATCTGTTCCGGGTGAAAAATCGGAAATCCCATATTCATAAATGTAATCGCCGAGATGGATGATAGCATCTACATCGTTTTTCGTAGCCACGTCGCGGTATGCATTAAAAAAACCGTCTTGGTAATTCGAACAAGACATCACAGCAAATCGAAGGTTTTCGATTCCTCCAGCTGGCGCGGTTCGGGTTCTGCCCATGGGAGAATAAATGCCGTTGGTTAGAAACCGATAGTAATACCATGAATTTTCTGTTAAATTACTAGCAATCACTTTTACTGTATAATCGTTTTGTGCGGTTGCGCTCACATTACCATTGCTTACAATAGTCGAGAAGGTTGTATCGGTGGCTATTTCCCAAAGTACTTCTGCAGTTTCCTCTGTACCCGTTATTCTTGTCCACAGTATTACCGAATTGGGTGTGGGGTCACCAGAAGCTATACCATGGAAAAATGGAGCTGCCAATGGATTTAGATCGGAACGATTGGGAAGCAAATGCGTTTGGCCAGAAAGCTGAATGATGAGTATTAGCGCCGAAACGATCAGAAGGATTGCCTTTTTCATGGTTTATGAATAATGAGGCAAGTAACTTTAATTAGTTTACATTAACATTAATGGAATAAAAACATACTCCTGTGTTATATGAAGTGAGTATTATACATAAATTATTTTTTCTTAATTGTATGCATCATATTTTCGTATTGATTATCTGATAGCGCTATGGAAGCTAAAAAGAACATGGTTGGTAATGGGATTGGAATTGGCGCCGCGCTTGGCGTTGCATTTGGTGCTGCTTTTGGAATGCGTTCAGGAAATACTAGCTTGTCGATTGGTTTAGGGCTAGCAATTGGTGTTGCTGTTGGTGCAATTTTCGATTTTGCAAATAGACCGAAATAATATTCAAATTAATTAATCGCATTTTAAATAAATAAAAAACCCGAGTAGTTGGAAATTAACCACTCGAGTTTCAAATTTAATTGTGTTTTTAATTCATTCGGAATTTAATTCCAATTCAATTTCTGTTTTTAGAATTGAATTATTTCAAATCAATGTCCGCCTTGTTTTACATCGTATGTAATTCCTTGTTTGCGTAGGATAGAAGA
>CAMCXT010000111.1 GCA_945883545.1 Chitinophaga pinensis
CAAGTTCCAGCATTGTTTTTTTCCAAGGATAATGCATCGTCACCATTGAAACACATGGTTCTGATGTTGCCTGGCTCCGTTCCGCAGCCGTTTGATAACAATGTATCCGCTTTTTCTTGAAGTGCAGCATCGATAGGTGCAGTTTGACCGGTTCCATTAGGATCCGTTAAGTTTAGCGCAATAACATAAGTTTGTTTTGAACCAATAAAAACACCTGCAGGCAAAACCTGAATTGCGTTATCAGCTGCTACAACAGAACCATTATCCCATCTAATTAAGCGATAACTTCCTAAGTCAACAGGAGCATTGGTTGGATTGTAAAGCTCTAGGGCTTTGTTATTTCCAGAACCTTCAACATATTCGGAAATAAACAATTCGTTGCATTGTGAATTTGCAGACAATGCAGCAAATAGAATTGAACTCGTTAGCAGTAAAGATTTTATCATGACGATTTATTTATCAGAGCGCAAAATTAAGTCTTTCAGGCAATTATTCGCATGATGTTAATTTTTTAAAGTAATGGTAAAGTTGGGTGTTAATACTCTAGTAGTTAACAATGTATATGTCGTTTATGCGCCAATTTGTGAAAGTCCAGCTGAATTTAGCATTCAAAAAACCTATATTTGCCGCCCAAAATAACTTTGCCATGAAAGGTCCGATTTCTCAATTCATCGAAAAACATTATCTCCATTTCAACTCAGCAGCTTTAGTAGATGCCGCCAAAGGCTACGAAGCCCATCTTACAGCTGGGGGAAAGATGATGGTAACTTTGGCTGGTGCAATGAGTACAGCCGAACTTGGGAAATCGTTTGCAGAAATGATCCGCCAAGGAAAAGTGGACATCATTTCATGTACCGGAGCGAACCTTGAAGAAGACATCATGAATTTGGTTGCACATTCTCATTACAAACGAGTGCCGAATTATCGTGATTTAAGTCCACAAGATGAATGGGATTTACTCGAAAAAGGATACAATAGAGTTACAGATACTTGCATTCCAGAAGAAGAGGCTTTTCGCCGAATTCAAAAGCACATCGTAAAGCAATGGATGAACGCCCAAGAAAGCGGTGAGCGTTATTTTCCACACGAATATATGTACAAGATGCTCCTTTCAGGGGAAATGGAACAGTACTACGAAATCGATCCGAAAGATTCTTGGATGATCGCTGCTGCAGAGCACAATATTCCGATCGTCGTTCCAGGTTGGGAAGACAGTACAATGGGAAATATTTTCGCGTCATATTGTATCAAAGGAGAACTTCAAGCATCAGTAATGAAGTCAGGAATTGAATATATGATGTGGCTTACTGAATGGTACCGCGCAAATTCTTCTGGAAAAGGTGTTGGATTTTTCCAAATCGGTGGTGGTATTGCTGGCGATTTTCCAATTTGCGTAGTTCCTATGATGTACCAAGATTTGGAATGGCATGACGTACCATTTTGGGCATATTTCTGTCAGATTTCGGATTCAACAACCAGCTATGGTTCTTACTCTGGAGCTGTTCCAAATGAGAAAATCACTTGGGGGAAACTCGATAAAGAAACTCCGAAGTTCATCGTTGAGTCTGACGCTACCATCGTAGCTCCGCTAATTTTTGCTTGGGTTTTAGGCTGGTAATCACGAACAATCAGGCTTTATTGATTGTTAATGAATCGTGTCGATCGACTCCAACTTAGAAAAATCAACTTCAACAATGAATCGTTTTCGTGAACAACTCACGAAGCCGATTACTTTGTTTGGTCCTTGTAGTGCCGAATCAGAACAACAAGTTCTTGAAACTGCAAGGCGCATCGCAGAGAAGTTTCCCAACAACATCTTTCGTGCTGGCGTGTGGAAGCCCAGAACAAGACCTGGCTCTTTCGAAGGTGCTGGAGATCCAGCATTGCATTGGTTAAGTGCCGCCGGAAAGGAAACTGGGATGCCAGTAATCACAGAAGTAGCAACAACCCAGCATGTTGAGGCTTGTTTGAAGGCGGGGATTGATATGCTTTGGATTGGTGCAAGAACCACTGTGAATCCATTTGCTGTGCAAGAAATTGCAGATGCATTGAAGGGGACCAATATTCCAGTTTTTGTAAAGAATCCGATCAATCCTGATCTCTCGCTTTGGATAGGTGCAATTGAACGCCTTCAGAAAGCGGGTATTGATCAAGTTTTAGCGATTCACCGTGGTTTTCATTCATTTGAAACGGATGTTTATCGGTATGCGCCTAGATGGGAAATCGTGATCGATCTAAAAACAAGAATGCCCGATTTGAAGGTGATCTGTGATGCTAGTCATATCTCAGGTGATCCTGTTTTAATTCCTAGTGTTGCTCAAAAAGCACTTGATCTAGATTTAGATGGTTTGATGATTGAAACCCATATCAATCCAGCTGTTGCACTGAGTGATGCGAAACAGCAAATCACACCGGCTGTATTGCACTCATTATTTGAGGGTTTGGTTTTTCGTAAGGCAGATGCAGACGATAAAGATTTTCATCGAAAACTGCTAGAGCTCCGAAGTCGTGTTGATTCAACCGACGATTTATTGCTCCAAGCTTTGGTTACAAGGATGAACTTGATCAAGCAAATTGGAGAATACAAGAAAGATAAACAGGTAACCATTCTTCAAATTCGTCGCTGGGAAGAAATTCTTACCCGACAAATTGCGCATGGCTCAAGTTCAGGCTTAGATGCCAGCTTTATTAAGAAATTATACGAACTCATTCACGAGGAGTCAATTCGGATCCAAACTGAACTTTTCAATCAATAGGTTTCGTTATGCTTTGAAACGGCTAATAGGATTTACACCTAAAGCATTTCTCGCAAATAATCTCTATTTTGCCGATCAAATAATCTACACATTGAAGTGTTCTGCATCATAAATGTTTCATTATGAACATTATGTTGTAGGATTCAATATGCATAATCAAACAACTGCACATGAGTCATTTTCTTTCGCAACAACTATTTTCATCTATTCAAAATGCAGCAGAGAAGGGAATAGATGAAAAAATTAATGATATAATAAAGCCTGCAGTGGATGCTTTGGGAGAAGTTATTTTCTATCAACCATTTGCTTCTATGGGTTTTGAAATGCCATTGGTAGTTTTATGGTTGATCGTTGGAGCTGTGTTTTTTACAGTTTACATGGGTTTTATTAACCTTCGTGGAGTGAAGCACTCTCTTGATTTAATTCGTGGGAAATATGATAAGCCTGGCGATAAAGGTGAAGTTTCGCACTTTCAGGCATTGGTAACAGCTTTATCTGGCACAGTAGGTTTAGGGAACATTGCTGGTGTTGCTGTAGCAATTAGTGTAGGTGGACCAGGAGCAACGTTTTGGATCATTTTCGCTGGCTTTCTTGGAATGTCTTCCAAATTTGTCGAATGCACTTTAGGTGTGAAGTATAGGAAAATCAATAGCTTGGGCGAGGTTTCTGGAGGGCCGATGTATTATCTCTCAGAAGGCTTAAGTAAGAAAGGATTGCCGAAATTGGGAAAGTTTTTGGCTGCAATGTTTGCCATCTTGTGCGTTGGAGGCTCTTTTGGAGGCGGCAATATGTTTCAAGCCAACCAATC
>CAMCXT010000112.1 GCA_945883545.1 Chitinophaga pinensis
CAAGTTCCAGCATTGTTTTTTTCCAAGGATAATGCATCGTCACCATTGAAACACATGGTTCTGATGTTGCCTGGCTCCGTTCCGCAGCCGTTTGATAACAATGTATCCGCTTTTTCTTGAAGTGCAGCATCGATAGGTGCAGTTTGACCAGTTCCATTAGGATCCGTTAAGTTTAGCGCAATAACGTAAGTTTGTTTTGAACCAATAAAAACACCTGCAGGCAAAACTTGAATAGCGTTATCTGCAGCTACTACTGATCCATTATCCCATCTAATCAATCGATAACTTCCTAAGTCAACTGGAGCATTGGTTGGATTGTAAAGCTCAAGCGCTTTGTTGTTTCCTGAACCTTCAACATATTCAGAAATAAACAATTCGTTGCATTGCGCATTAGCAGCCATTGCACTGAGGAAAATGGAGCCAGATAAGAGTAAAGATTTCATCATCATATTTAATTTGTCGATGGGCAAAATTAAAGCTTTCATCTATTCGAATGCAACATGTGGATTTTTTAAAGATATGGTAAAACTGAGCGTTAATACCCATGCTTTCAGGTTGGTACAATCTTCATTATTAATTTACAACCATAATTGCTTCATTTTGGGTACTCAATTAACCTATATTTGCCGCCCAAAATAACTCTGCCATGAAAGGTCCGATTTCTCAATTCATCGAAAAACATTATCTACATTTCAACTCAGCAGCTTTAGTAGATGCCGCCAAAGGCTACGAAGCGCATCTCACCGCTGGAGGAAAAATGATGGTAACCCTTGCAGGAGCTATGAGTACTGCAGAACTTGGGAAATCTTTCGCTGAGATGATCCGCCAAGGAAAAGTGGATATTATTTCATGTACAGGTGCAAATCTTGAGGAAGATATCATGAATCTAGTGGCTCACTCTCATTACAAACGCGTTCCAAATTATCGCGATTTAAGTCCACAAGATGAATGGGATTTACTCGAAAAAGGTTACAACAGAGTTACAGATACTTGTATCCCTGAAGAAGAAGCTTTTCGTCGTATTCAAAAGCATATCGTTAAACAATGGATGAACGCCCAAGAAAGCGGAGAGCGTTATTTTCCACACGAATTCATGTATAAAATGCTCCTCTCAGGAGAAATGGAACAGTATTATGAGATCGATCCAAAAGATTCGTGGATGATTGCTGCTGCTGAGCACAATATTCCGATCGTAGTTCCAGGTTGGGAAGACAGCACGATGGGAAATATTTTTGCATCGTACTGCATTAAAGGAGAGCTTCAGCCTTCGGTGATGAAGTCGGGTATAGAATACATGATGTGGTTAACCGAATGGTACCGTGCAAATTCTGCAGGTAAGGGCGTAGGTTTCTTCCAAATTGGCGGAGGAATCGCAGGTGATTTCCCAATTTGTGTTGTGCCGATGATGTACCAAGATTTGGAATGGCATGACGTTCCATTTTGGGCATATTTCTGTCAGATTTCTGACTCAACAACAAGCTATGGATCTTATTCGGGAGCAGTTCCAAACGAAAAAATCACTTGGGGTAAGCTCGACAAAGAAACACCGAAGTTTATCGTTGAATCTGATGCTACTATAGTTGCACCGTTAATCTTTGCCTGGGTTTTAGGCTGGTAATACAAAACAATCCTACTTAATTGGTTGTTTAACCAGCGTGTCTAAAGACTCTATTCATCATATTCCGACTTCCGAATTGAAGCCGTTTCGCGAACAATTCACGAAACCGATCACGCTTTTTGGTCCTTGTAGTGCAGAATCCGAACATCAGGTTCTAGAAACTGCCCTTCTAATTGCGGCCAAATTCCCCAACAATATTTTTCGCGCAGGAGTTTGGAAACCAAGAACTAGGCCCGGTTCTTTCGAAGGCGCTGGTGATCCAGCCTTGCAATGGTTGATTGCCGCCGGAAAGGAAACCGGAATGCCTGTTATAACTGAAGTAGCTACAACCCAGCATGTGGAAGCCTGCTTAAAGGCAGGTATCGATATGTTGTGGATTGGTGCAAGAACCACGGTAAACCCATTTGCGGTGCAGGAAATTGCCGATGCATTAAGAGGGTCAGGTGTTCCTGTATTTGTGAAAAACCCCATCAATCCAGACTTATCACTTTGGATGGGTGCAATTGAACGATTACATAAGGCTGGAACTGATCAAGTTTTTGCCATTCACAGAGGCTTTCATTCTTTCGAGACTGATGTTTATCGGTATGCTCCAAGGTGGGAAATTGTGATCGACCTGAAAACCAAAATGCCCGACCTGAAGGTGATCTGCGATGCAAGTCACATTTCTGGAGACCCTGCATTAATCCCCGGCGTAGCTCAAAAGGCCTTGGATTTAGATTTAGACGGATTGATGATTGAAGCACACATCAATCCCGCAGTTGCACTAAGTGATGCGAAACAACAAATCACACCGGCAGTATTGCACACATTATTTGAGGGCTTGGTTTTTCGTAAAGCAGATGCAGACGATAAAGATTTTCATCGAAAACTGTTGGAACTTAGGAGTAGGGTAGACTCAACCGATGATCTTTTACTCCAGGCCTTGATTACCAGAATGAATTTGATTCGTCAAATCGGTGATTTTAAAAAAGACAAACAGTTAACGATACTTCAAATTCGTCGTTGGGAAGAAATTCTTAACCGTCAATTAGAACACGGAATTGGTTCAGGCTTGGATGGCGTATTTGTCAAAAAGCTTTACGAGTTGATCCACGAAGAATCGATCAGAATTCAAACTGATTTGTTCAGAAACGCCTAAAAGCATCTAATGCTTGTCGCACATGCTTTTTGTACGTCAATGTTTGGTCTCGACAATATTTGTTTAATTTGCCCAAAATCTTAACAAGGCCATTCTTGCAATAGATGACCAAAGTTCTGTAATTCAGCAGAATTTCACTTCAAAGCGAACATGCAATTTTCTCGATTCGATATTCCCTCGTTTTTTTTCAATTTAACGGTTGATGGAAGCATAGATGAAAAAATCAACAGTTTCATCAAACCTGCTGTTGACGCATTGGGTGAAGTGATTTTTTACAAACCTTTTGCCTCTGCGGGATTCGATATGCCGTTGGTGGTAATGTGGCTAATTCTCGGAGCCTTGTTTTTTACCTTTTACATGGGCTTTATCAATCTGCGCGGCGTAAAGCATGCAGTAGATTTGATAAAAGGGAAATACGATAAGCCTGGCGATAAAGGCGAAGTATCGCATTTTCAAGCTTTGGTAACGGCTCTTTCGGGAACTGTTGGTTTGGGAAATATTGCAGGTGTGGCAGTTGCGATTTCAATTGGTGGTGCTGGTGCCACATTTTGGATTATTGTAGCAGGTTTTCTAGGGATGTCGTCGAAATTCGTTGAATGTACTTTAGGCGTTAAGTACAGAAAAATCAATGCTTTGGGAGAGGTTTCTGGAGGGCCGATGTATTATCTCTCAGAAGGCTTAAGTAAGAAAGGATTGCCGAAATTGGGAAAGTTTTTGGCTGCAATGTTTGCCATCTTGTGCGTTGGAGGCTCTTTTGGAGGCGGCAATATGTTTCAAGCCAACCAATC
>CAMCXT010000113.1 GCA_945883545.1 Chitinophaga pinensis
CGCAACACCTTTTACCGCGGTGGCATGCTGGAATCGGAATTCAGTTTTAATTGGGTAAAAAAGGACGATCGGCTTGAATTGGAGATCGACGGGCCATACAAGATGTATCATGGCAATGGGAAACAGGCCAGTGCAGCGGTTTTTAAAAACGGTTTTTTGATTGATACCTATCGACATTGGAATGGAGCGGGAACCTTGGTTCAGGAGCTTTCATTTGCTTCAGAAAACATCTCCAAAACGCTCGAGCTTCTCGAGATTGATGATGAATCGATGTCTGGTTCGGGTGTGCCCAATGGCATTTGTCGGTACTGGAACGATGCCGGTTTATTGATACGTGAGGAATCGTATGCCATGGGCTTGCGCGATGGCGTTTGGAAAACCTGGCATCCGAACGGCGTGCTGGCATCGGAGCGGACTTACGAGAAAGATAAATCTACGGGCAAGGAGCGTTTTTACGACGAGCAAGGCAAGCGCATCAAGGCACCCACAGAAGATTGTCCGAAGCAAAACTGGGGCGGCCAATTCATCTGTTCGAAACACCAAAACGAATCGGTGATCGACAACATTGGCACCTGTAGAAATTGCAATCAAGGCACCAGCAGCGGCATGTATTCTTTGTGCGCGAAATGTGCGTGCAGGTTAAAGCAATGCCAGCGCTGCGGGAAGGATTTGTAGATTCTTTTTTGGGGGCGGCTGCAGGATTCAAACTGCATGATTGAACTGCGTCACAAGGTGATTGATGAAGACCGTTAACCCCATTACATGTACGTTTTCTCTGAGCGGATAGCTTTCGTTGCCTGGGATAACGACATATAGCATTTCTAGATTTAGATCATTCATCACTTCATAATTTCCACGACTTAGCGAGGGAGCTGAGCTCAGTTTCATTTCGACTCCGATAGGTTGTTTATTAGGAGATGAAATAATTAAATCGACTTCCGCGCCATGGCTGGTTCGATAAAATTGAATTTGGGAATTGAAGGGCAATATCATTTTTATTTGCTGGAATACGAACCCTTCCCAAATAGCTCCCGCAAGGGGATGCGCAAGTAAATCGTTATATTCGTATATGCCCTGAAGCACGTTAAGAAGCCCTGTGTCTCGAAGGTATATCTTAGGCGATTTAACCAACCGTTTACTGGTGTTGGTCGAGTATGGCTCCAATAGATCAATTAAAAAGGCTTGTTGCAGAAAGTAAAGATAAGTCTTCACACTTGGAGCGCTTACGCCAAGCGATTTTGAGAGGGTAGAATAATTCAGAATTTGCCCTTGGAGATGCGATAACATTCGAAATAATTTTCTCGATTCGCTGGGTGAAACAGGCATGCCCATAAGTGGCAAATCTCTTTCTACGTAAGTTTGAATAAAACTTTCACGCCAACGAAAGCTTGATTTCGCAGAATTTGCAAGAAGAGCATTCGGGAATCCGCCTTTTACCAAAAGATCAATTTCGTTTGTTGCTTCGCTAAGCTCGAGGATGTGTATGGGTTGAAGCTCTTTGAAGTAAATTCTTCCAGCGAGTGTTTCCGAACTGTCACGAATCAATTCTGGAGAAGCGGAGCCAAGCAAAATGAATCGCCCCGGAGCCCTGTGTTGATCGACCATAGCCCTCAATACAGGGAACAACGATTTCATTCGTTGAATTTCATCCACTATGATGCACTTATCTGCATTTGTTTCAAAGAACAAAACCGGGTCGGCTAATTTGTTTTCGTCACGAGGGTTCTCCAAGTCAAGGTAAATAGAATCTTTGTTGAGTTCGCTCACTAGCTGTTTGGCCAATGTCGTTTTTCCAACCTGGCGTGGCCCAACGAGGCAAACAACAGGAAACTCCTGAATCAATTCAAGCAATTCGGATTTAACAATACGACTTAACATTTGCAACATTTAACCGTGCAAATATAAATATTAATTTTAGATTTACACGGTTGATTTCGCTTTACATTTTAACCTGATCTCGTCAATTTACCAACCCAATCAAGCAATAAAGCATGCAACTTGGGGTATTCACTTAGAAAGTTTTAATTAAACCAAAATCGACAATCATTTCAAAACGTGTGGAGAAAGATTAAAGGAATTCCAGCGCTGCGGGAAAGATTTGTAGATTCTTTTTTGGGGCGGCTGCTTCGCACCGCGCTCTCCGCGGTACAAGGTACCTTGCTGCGATCGCTGCCGCGGGCTTCTCGTTAAATGGAATGTTCTTCAAAACAGGGTCACTACGGAGCAGAAGGCTTGCAGGTATGCAGTGTTTTTCAAAACGATTCAACTATTGTTCAGGATAAGTCAATTTATTTGACGATGAAAAGCATCCCTTGAGAACAGCCCTACTATTGCCAAATTATCATGTATGAATAATAATAACATGCAGAACTTATTGTTGGCCGATGCAGAGCAAAAATGAGCATTTACACCTATATTTACGTCAAGCAGATTGTCGCTACAATTTGACATTACTCTGTTCAATTTTACCCAATGAAACGTGGAGAGAGAATTAGAAGCAGAAGAGAAGAATTGGGCATATCTCAAGCCGAGTTGGCGAGAATGCTTAAGAAAACACGTTCACTTGTTTCCTACATAGAGAAAACTGGGAAGGTTAACGATCTAACTTATTACGACATCCTAAAGAAACTCGAGCTGTCGCCGGAAACAGAAGACGAACAATTTCTTGTTAAACGATTCTCACAAGTTGAAGAACCGAAGATGTATTTTAGAAATGAGTATGATGTTGAATTATTGTCATTGAGGCGCGAGAACCAAACGCTTCGTGAAATGATGGAGCTTCAAAAAGCGGTAATCGAAATGCTTCGAAAGGAAAAAAGGTAATCTTTTTTGAATACCGTGTATTTAAGCACTTTCTCTACCTTGCCGCCACGAGATGAACCAGCGTATCGACGTTATTCAGCTGTTGCGGGGCTTAGCGGCTTTGATGGTGTGTTGCTTCCACATGAAAGGCATACTGAAAGACAGCACATGGGGCAGAATGCTGTTTCAGAATGGCTCGTTGGGTGTGCCGCTATTTTTCATGGTTAGTGGGTTTATTTTATACGTCACAACCTCAAATGCACACATCAATTTATCCTATATCGGGAAGTTCGCAATAAAACGAATTGTTCGAATTGTGCCTTTGTACTATTCGCTCACGCTGATATACTTAGCCGTTCAATCGAAATTTTCGCTCTATGTTTTTGAACATCCAACTTGGTTGTTCCCGATGCTTTTCTTTTATCCCAGTTATCTCGGTTTCACGGGTCCTTCATATGGATTTCCACCCTTGGCTGTGGGATGGTCGTTGAACTATGAGTTGTATTTCTACCTTTTGCTTGCCATAACGATGTTTGCTGGAAAGTGGCGTTGGATGCTGTTCTCAGGGATTATTCTGGCGAGCGTTTTTGCAGTGCCGCTAATCACCAACGGGTATGTAATGCAGCACTTGTCGCAGTGGTATGCCTATCCTCTGCCCTATTTTAGTTTGATGACCAATCCGGTGCTCCTGTTCTTTTTGGCTGGTGTGGGCTTGGGTTGGTTTCATCA
>CAMCXT010000114.1 GCA_945883545.1 Chitinophaga pinensis
CCATTGTTGTTTCCAGCAGCGAACAAAACTGGAGCGCCCAATCCACCGCGCCCTTGAGTTACAGATCTAGTAATTGGATCGTTGATCAATGCAGAGCTTCCGCCTCCGCCCCAAGAATTGCTTAATATATCGGCTCCGGCAGTTTGCCATGACCAATCGATACATGTACCAATCCATGAGTTTTGTGTAACCCAATTTGCGCCAGAAGAATAAGCAATTCTCACAGGAACAATCTTCGATTGATAAGCCACTCCGGTAATTCCGATGTTGTTGTTTCCCGTTGCGGCAACAATTCCTGCGCAAGCAGTTCCATGTGCATCGTTTCCGCTTGGCGCGCCACCACTGTTTAATCCAGTTCCATCAAAACCTGGAAGCATATTTCCAACTAAATCAGGATGCACTAAATCAACTCCTTCATCGAGGATTGCAATCTTGATGGATGACGAACCTGTTGTGATGTTCCAAGCGTTGAACACTTTCATATCGGCACCTGGTGTTCCGTTAAATTGTGCAGCCGATCCAGTGTTATTCAAAGACCATTGGTTTGCCAAGAATTGATCGTTTGTAGAAAAGTGCTTCATGAATCGGAAGAAGTCAACTTCTGCCCACGCAAACTGACCAGATTCAGCCAAACGGTTTGCTAGAGTGAGTGGGTTTCCAGCTGCTTTCGGAACTTCTAAGAAGTACACCAAATTGTCGTATGGGTATTTGTCTTGAAGTAAAATGCCTTCTTTTCTGATCAAGTTTTGAAGCATCTGAAAATCAGAATCTTGCTTCAGTTTCACAGCGATTTTGTTGCTTACACCTTGTCGAGTTCCATCGCTATGTTGAAGCACTTGCTGCGCGTAACGCACTTCGGGAAGCTCTTGCAAGTTTTTACGTAACGCTTCCCAATCGTTGTTTGGAAGTGCCTTTTTCAGTCGAACGCGCACGAGATTTTTAGGAGACGGCAATATTTCGTCTGCCTTCATTCGTTCGATTCGGCTGTCTTTCGACAGGATGTTTAAAATTCGATCGGCACTGAGACTTGGCTCAAATTGCACCAGAATTTCATCAGCGCAAGCTTCGTAGCTTGTTCTGCCGTCAGGACTCATGGCATAAACCTTTGCATCTTGCGCAAAGACTTTCCCACTTGATAATCCAACAGTTGCGCACAGGGCGAAAAAGAGCCCCACGCTTCTAAAGCGCTTTGTAAAGGTTAAATGCATGGATGGTTTTTGTTTGTGAGCCCTAAAATTAAACACTGGTTAACATCTTCATCAAATTCTTTTAATTAGATGGTAACAATTGATGCAACTTGCTAAAAATCAGCTATAAAAATTTCAAGCGATTGCTGATACTTGTGCGCGGGTTCATTTGGTCGAATTCTATTTCCCGATCGAAATTACAAACCCCCAATCTACTTATGCAAACCGAATGGTTTTGGCGGGCGAGAATCTCGAAATAACCAACACTGGAAGAAGCATACACAGCATGCACACCAAGAATGTTCCAGCATTAAGCACAACCAAATGCAAAACATCCAAGTTTATGGGCACCGAACTCAAATAGTATGTTTCTTGATTTAGGCTTATCCAGCCAGTGTAATTTTGCAACAGGCAAATTCCAATACCAATAAGGTTCCCAAACAGCATTCCGCGAAAAGTTAAGCCAGCAGCTTGCCTCAAAAAGATCATTGAAACTGCTCGGTTTCCAGCGCCGAGTGCTTTCAAAATGCCGATCATTCGAGTGCGCTCCAGAATCATGATTAACAATGATGTAATCATGTTGATCACCGAAACCGAGAGCATCAAAATGATAATCACGTACACATTGGTATCCATCAGGCCTAACCAACCAAAAATCTGCGGATAAATTTCTTCAACATCGTTGCTCGTTAAATCGTTCGGGATGGTTTGGTAAACTTGCTCGTTGATGGCTTTCAGTTGACTGTAATCCGACAATGTGATTTCGAAACCACCAACCAAAGTGCTGTCCCAGTTATTGAGCTGCTGAATTACACGCAAATCGCCAATCACGTAGATTTTATCGAAATCATTGTCGCCCAAGCCTGTGTTGTAAATGCCCGACACTTTAAACTTGCGCGCTTTCGGTGGATCTTGCACAAAGTACATGATCAAGCTACTGTCGATGGAGAGTTTCAGTTGATTGGCTAACTGAGCAGAAACAAGAATCTCATCCGATTTTTCGGTTGTGTTTAATTTGGGCAATCGGCCGGCTGTGAGGTGCGCTCCGAAAAATTTGAGCGGATCTTTTTGGTCGACACCTTTAAACAAAACACCTTCAATTGCATCGCCCGATTTAATAATTCCGGGTTTTCTGCCTACCGGCTGGATGCTTTCAACACCTGGAATTTTTTCAACTTCAGCGATAAATTGCTGGTTTTTCTCGATTGGCGTGGCTTCTAGCGATTTGTTGGAATCGTATTTGATGATTTGAATATGCGAACCGAATCCGATAACTTTTCGGCGGATTTCTTCCTGAAAGCCCGTAACAATAGCAACTGCCAGAATCATGACCGATAAACCCAGCGCAATTCCTCCAACCGCAATTCTAACAATTGGTGTTGAAAGTTGTCTGGACGCCCCGTTACTGCGGAGAAGTCGTTGCGAAATGAATCCGGAAAATCCCAAGTTTTAAATCAAAATGAAAGCAGCCCAAATTAGGAAATTACTTCTGTTGTCGGCAGGAATACTCAGCATTATCCATTTCAGCTTTGCTGGATGCCAGATTTTTTCTCGTGTTGAAGTGATCAATCGAACCGATGCAGATGTGGATCTCGGCGCCGAACAGATGTCGGTGTATCTTCCGATGTTAACTGGAAAACGCGTTGCGATCGTTGCCAATCACACTTCCTTGGTGAATAACAAGCACCTTGTAGACACACTCCGCAGTCGCAAAGTAAACGTGGTGAAAGTTTTCGCCCCAGAGCATGGTTTCCGCGGAGCGGGAGATGCCGGAGAAAAAATTGCCTCCGGGAAAGATGAAAAAACAGGACTTCCAGTGGTGTCGTTGTATGGCGACAACAAGAAACCTACCGCAGCACAATTAGCAGGAATCGACATTGTTGTGTTTGATATTCAAGATGTTGGAGCTAGATTTTACACCTACATTTCTACTTTGTCGTATGTGATGGAAGCTTGTGCGGAACAGAAAATTCCAGTGTTGGTTTTGGATCGCCCGAATCCGAATGGCCACTACATCGACGGGCCGATCTTGGAACCCGCATTTTCGTCGTTTGTTGGTTTGCATCCAGTGCCGATTGTGCACGGAATGACTGTTGGAGAATATGCCACGATGGTGAATGGTGAAGGCTGGTTGAAAAACAAGATCCAATGCGACCTAAA
>CAMCXT010000115.1 GCA_945883545.1 Chitinophaga pinensis
CCATTGTTGTTTCCAGCAGCGAACAAAACTGGAGCGCCCAATCCACCGCGCCCTTGAGTTACAGATCTAGTAATTGGATCGTTGATCAATGCAGAGCTTCCGCCTCCGCCCCAAGAATTGCTTAATATATCGGCTCCGGCAGTTTGCCACGACCAATCGATACATGTACCAATCCATGAATTTTGTGTAACCCAATTTGCGCCAGAAGAATAAGCAATTCTCACAGGAACAATCTTCGATTGATAAGCCACTCCGGTAATTCCGATGTTGTTGTTTCCCGTTGCGGCAACAATTCCTGCACAAGCAGTTCCATGTGCATCGTTTCCGCTTGGCGCGCCACCACTGTTTAATCCAGTTCCATCAAAACCTGGAAGCATATTTCCAACCAAATCAGGATGCACCAAATCAACTCCTTCATCGAGGATTGCAATTTTGATGGATGATGAACCTGTTGTAATGTTCCAAGCGTTGAACACTTTCATGTCGGCGCCGGGAGTTCCGTTAAATTGTATTGATGATCCGGTATTGTTTAGCGACCATTGGTTTGCCAAGAATTGATCGTTTGTAGAAAAGTGCTTCATGAATCGGAAGAAGTCAACTTCTGCCCACGCGAACTGCCCAGATTCTGCTAAACGGTTAGCTAATGCTAAAGGATTTCCAGCTGCTTTCGGAACTTCTAAGAAGTACACCAAATTGTCGTATGGGTATTTGTCTTGAAGCAAAATGCCTTCTTTTCTCGTCAGGTTTTGAAGCATCTGAAAATCAGAATCTTGCTTCAGTTTCACAGCAATTTTGTTGCTTACACCTTGTCGAGTTCCGTCGCTATGTTGAAGTACTTGTTGAGCATAACGCACTTCGGGCATTTGCTCGATTGTTTTGCGTACGGTTTCCCATTCTGAATTGGGAAGCGCTTTTTTCAATCGAACACGAACTAAATTCTTCGGAGAAGGCAGAATTTCATCTGCTTTCAAGCGCTCAATTCTGTCGTCTTTGGATAGAATGCTTAAAATTCTATCGGCTGAAATACTCTGCTCAAACTGAACCAAAATCTCATCAGAACAAACTTCATAACTCGTTCTTCCATCAGGGCTCATGGCATAAACCTTTGCATCTTGCGCAAAGACTTTCCCACTTGATAATCCAACAATTGCGCACAGGGCGAAAAAGAGCCCCACGCTTCTAAAGCGCTTTGAAAAGGTTAAATGCATGGATGGTTATTATTTGTGAACCCTAAAATTAAACACTGGTTAACATCTTCCACCATTTCTTTTTTTGGGACTACAACAATTGTTTTAACTGTTTAAAAACCAGCCGTATAAAATTCAAAAATAAAGTGATTATAACGATTGCTAGGCAATCAACGCAAGTAATTTTCTAAGCAAACCGAATCGTTTTGGCTGGAGAAAATCTCGCAATCACCAACACAGGCAGCAACATGCAAAGCATACATACCGCAAAGGTGCCGATGTTAAGTACAATCAAATGCCACCATTCTAGGTTAATTGGTACTGAGCTCAAATAGTAGGTTTCTTGGTTGAGGCTAATCAAACCTGTGTAATGCTGAATCAAGCAAAGTCCAATGCCAATCATGTTTCCGATCACCATTCCCCGAAGGGTTAAACCTCCAGCTTGTCGCAGAAAAATCATCGACACCGCTCGGTTGCCTGCGCCCAAGGCTTTCAGAATGCCAATCATTCGGGTGCGCTCCAGAATCATGATCAACAACGAAGTAATCATGTTAATCACCGAAACCGAAAGCATCAAAATGATGATGATATAAACATTGGTATCCATCAAGCCCAACCAGCCAAAAATTTGCGGATACACGTCTTCTACATCGTTGCTTGTTAAATCGTTGGGAATGGTTTGGTAAACCTGCTCGTTGATGGCTTTGAGCTGACTGTAATCGGAAAGTGTCACTTCGAAACCGCCCACCAAGGTGCTGTCCCAATTGTTTAATTGTTGAATCACGCGCAAATCGCCAATCACATAGATTTTGTCGAAATCATTGTCGCCCAATCCGGTGTTGTAAATGCCCGACACCTTAAATTTCCTTGCCTTTGGCGGATCCTGAACGAAATACATGATCAAGTTGCTGTCGGCTGCCAATTTTAGCTGCGATGCAAGTTGCGCCGACACCAAGATTTCGTTCGATTTTTCTGCACCGTTAAACTGAGGCAATCGACCCGAAACGAGATGTTGACCAAAAAACTTTAGCGGATCGTTTCGGTCAACACCTTTGAACAAAACGCCTTCAATTGCATCGCCCGATTTAATAATTCCGGGTTTTCTGCCTACCGGCTGGATGCTTTCAACACCGGGAATCTCCTTCACCTGTTGCACAAAAGGCTGGTTTCTCGCAATGGGTGTGGCTTCTAGCGATTTATTGGAATCGTATTTGATGATTTGAATATGCGAACCGAATCCGATAACTTTTCCGCGGATTTCTTCTTGGAAGCCTGTAACGATGGCAACAGCAAGTATCATCACGGTTAAACCCAAGGCAATTCCGCCCACAGCAATCCGAACGATTGGTGTGGAAAGTTGTCTGGACTCCCCGTTACTGCGGAGAAGTCGTTGCGAAATGAATCCGGAAAATCCCAAGTATTAAATCAAAAATGAAAGCAGCCCAAATTAGGAAATTACTTCTGTTGTCGTCAGGAATACTCAGCATTATCCATTTCAGCTTTGCTGGATGCCAGATTTTTTCACGTGTGGAAGTGATCAACCGCACCGATGCCGATGTGGATCTCGGCGCCGAACAGATGTCGATGTATCTTCCGATGTTAACTGGAAAACGTGTGGCGATTGTTGCCAATCACACTTCCTTGGTGAACAAAAAGCACCTCGTTGATACCCTTCGCAGCCGCAGTGTGAACGTGGTGAAGGTTTTTGCTCCAGAGCACGGTTTCCGCGGAGCGGGAGACGCAGGAGAAAAAATTGCATCGGGGAAAGATGAAAAAACCGGACTTCCTGTGGTTTCGCTTTATGGCGACAACAAAAAGCCTACAGCAGCTCAACTTGCCGGAATCGACATCGTTGTATTTGATATCCAAGATGTTGGAGCGCGTTTCTACACCTACATTTCTACTTTATCGTATGTGATGGAAGCCTGCGCAGAACAAAAAATCCCAGTGTTGGTCTTAGACCGCCCGAATCCGAATGGCCATTACATCGACGGGCCGATCTTGGAACCCGCATTTTCGTCGTTTGTTGGTTTGCATCCAGTGCCGATTGTGCACGGAATGACTGTTGGAGAATATGCCACGATGGTGAATGGTGAAGGCTGGTTGAAAAACAAGATCCAATGCGACCTAAA
>CAMCXT010000116.1 GCA_945883545.1 Chitinophaga pinensis
ACAATATTGAAAGCAAATTATAGTGTGGGATACAATCAAAAAAACCAGTAATGTCTGTCTCAAACTTATATTTTACTTTGTCTTCTTCAATACTTTGCAGAACGGATAATTTAAACTTAAAGAAAAGTCCTTTCCAATATTTGTAAAAGAAATAGTTTGGCTCTTTCTCTTTTAATATAGCTGTTCCTTTAAGAACATCTGGTGATAGCACGCTTCCAAATACAAAATCTTCAAGTTCAGCTAGCTTGGGTTGATTAAATTCTGCAATTCTATTAACTATTGCTTGATACACTATTGCGTCTTCCAACTTTAACATTGTTTTGGTTCTCAATGTTTTGGAAGGCTTAGGCATGTAAAACTTAAAACCCCTTTGTGGAGTGTAATGTCCTGCTAAAATACGCTCTGATAAATTTTGAGCATTAAGCTCGATGTTTGAGCCAAATGCCTTTAAGCCAACTTGATCTTTAACTGTTTTGTCGGTCCAGCATTGAACGCGATAATATGCCAATTTAATCGCATCTGAATTGAAATATTTCTCAAAAATCGCGAAACTCATTGAATTTGTTTGTTAATGCGTTCGATTAATCGATCAAAACTAATTGCCATTGATTTGAAATACGACAACGCAACTTTAATTCGTATCGCTTCTCTCAAAACTAAGTACAAATTTCTGGCGCTAGCAATTTGATTGTATTTATAAAAGTCGGTCAAACCTATTGAAACCAAATCGCTTATTTCTGTCTTGGCAATTACATTTGCCTTTATGTAATCTGCGGTGACACTTTCAATGAAAGCTGGTCTTTCGATGGCAACTAAGGCATAATTGGTTGAATTGGACGAACCAAACTCTGCTTGGCTCGGCGATAAGTGCAATTCACTTGTTTTGCCAAGACTGAATGACTTCAATTCAATATAAAATTTCTTACCGTTCAAAACATTGGTAATTTCAAAGTCGTGCGAACCAATGCCTTGATGTTTTAAATTATTAATAGTAGAATTTAATCCACTAGCGGCTAAAGCTTCTTTAAAAGCACGCTCCACTTGCTCGCCAATTCGTAGTTTGAACTTGAAGTCTTCATCGTCTTTTTTAAGGATTTCAGCATACTCTATTATTTTTTCAAATCCACCATCTACATCATCCATGAGTTTAGCAATATTTACTAATTCTATTGCATTATTGGTTAGAAGTGTTAAGTCTGATTCAGGCAACTTTGATTCTATAATTTTTACTAAAGACGATAATTGGCCACTTTGAGCAATTGAAAGTACTTTATCTCGATCATAATCAGGAATAGTTTCGAGAAACAGTTGCGGTTTCTTGGGTGTAAACCATTTGAATCGCTCTTTGAGAGTGCTTTCATCCATTTCGCATGATGCCAACCATTTAAACATTAGAGTGAGTGCAGATTGAAATTTGACTCCAGATCTTTCGTTTTCTGAAATTTCACTAAATGCATCATCAATGGCTTTGCATAATTCTACTTCTCCTTTTTTGTTTGAAGGAGGAAGTAAATTCGCAACCTGCTCAAATTGTTTATCCAATAAGATTGACTTGTATGAAGCGTTTTTAAGAGTGTCATAAATTTCTATTAAACCAATATCTATTTCATCATCATAATTTATATCGTCTTTTCGAAACACGAAATCACCTAATTGATTGGGAATAATTTTGTACTGATCAAGCAAACTGTTTTCAATTATTAAAACAAGCTCCACAAGTTTTACTAACCAATCACGAGGAATGCTTACTTTCTCACCAAGTTTCTGAATATTATTGGACTCTTCAACCAGTTTTAATAAATCTTTTAGTTCGAATTTGCTGGTCTTGAAAACATTGAAATCGATATTCTCGAACCATTTTGGGAAGTCTGACTTACAGGGAACTAAAGTTGGCATATATTCGGCACACAAATCATAGAATATCTCCAATTTATCTTTCTTCAGTTCTTCCTTATTAAAGTAGGGCATTATGAGAATCTCCATTGAGATCCTCCCTGATTGAGTTTTAACTACAGCATTTGTGGATAAATGATGCTTAATTGGACCAATTACATTCTCTAGAAACCAACCTTTTTCGTTGTCGGAGCCATTAAAATAGGTCCAGTGAACAATATTATAAAACCCATCAAAATTTTCAGCAATCAATTTCGAAACCAGTGTTTTATAAGCCTTTGCGGCAGATGACATGATAGTACGATTCATGACATCGTTGTTTGATAAGCGTATTCCATTTCTTTCGGTTTTAGGAACAAACTTAGGGCTGTTAATGGACACTGGACTTGAAAAATCTTCAGTTCCTATCATGGGAAGGGAACAAAAAAGCTTGGTAATTTTGGGAGGATATGATTGGATACAATTACTATCAACTTGAACAATAACTGTTGCATCAGCATGGGTTTCTATTCTAAAATGTCTTGATTCTATATTTCGAGTGCTATCGACTTTATTCGTTGTAATAACATTACATGCAAAATTATTCGAATTAAAATGGGGAATGAATTCTTGTTCTTTGAATTCTACAAAATCTGTATTGAAATTGATCACTTTCACTCGTTTAACCTTAGGCATGAAGGCTAGTGTATATGGTAAAACATCGTAAATAAATTCCAAGCCAGGGGCAACAGCTTGGCCAGGTGAAATGCCAGGTAGATTAAGATTTAGATTGTACGAAAAGATGGTGTCAAAATTACCTGCAGTATGTGAGCTCAATTGCAAGCTTTGGTTTGACTCTTGCGAAGCCAAAGTAATTGCATGCTTTAACAGTTCTTTGTCGTTAAAGCCTGATCGGTCTAGCGTGAATTGAAATTTGTGGTATTCTTCCCTGTGCTCAGATTTAATTAAGCCACAAACAGTAATATGAGATGAGAGAACATGTGTAGAAATAAAACCAGTACCAAATTGACCGATGGTATCCTCATCTCTTGTTTCAATATCATCTTTTCCTGAATCAGGTGCGATTAAATTTTCGGTGTCAATTGGACGAAACGGCTTTCCATTGTGCATAAAGACTATTCTATCCGGATATAACTCGAGTTTTACTTCAACTTCATCGTTGTAATCAGAAGCATTTTGGAGTAATTCCCAAAACCAACGTCTTTGCAATCTTTCAATATCTGAAGGAATAGTCTCTATTTTCTCTTTAATCCGTTTAGCCGGAATATTTAAGCGCTGTTGTTCTCTCGCTTGTTCTAATTCTTGTTGTATGCTATTGAGTTCTGCCATAAACTAAAAGATTTGGTTGAT
>CAMCXT010000117.1 GCA_945883545.1 Chitinophaga pinensis
GTTGAAGAAGAATACATGGTTGTAGATCCGCAATCGCGAGAACTTACTTCTCATGATCAGAAAATTGTTGAACTGGCAAGCCGGATTGTTGATGACCAAGTAAAAGCCGAAATGCATCAAGCAGTGGTTGAAGTTGGAACAACCATTTGTAAGGATGTGGAAGAAGCCCGGCAGGATTTATCGAACCTTCGACGCACTGTTTCAAATGTTGCAGGCGATCTCGGACTTCGCATTGGCGCTGCGGGCACACATCCTTTTTCGCATTGGAGTTCGCAGTTGATCACACCCAATCCGAGGTATGAGGAAATTGTAAACGAATTGCAGGAAGCCGCACGATCAAATCTAATTTTTGGTTTGCACGTGCATGTTGGCATTGCCGATAAAAACATGGCGATGCACATTGCCAATTCGGTTCGGTATTTTCTTCCACACGTTTACGCTTTAAGCACAAATTCTCCATTCTGGGAAGGCCGAAATACGGGATTCAAAAGCTTCCGTTCGAAGGTTTTCGACAAATTTCCAAGAACGGGGATTCCTGACTATTTCAATACCTACGAGGATTTTATCGGCTATGTGAATCTTCTTGTGAAAACAGGATGTATCGACAATGCCAAAAAAATCTGGTGGGATATTCGTGTGCATCCATTTTTCCCAACCATCGAATTCCGTATTTGCGATATTCCGATGTTGGTGGATGAAACCATCGCCATTGCTGCTATCTTTCAAGCTTTGGTTGCCAAACTTTACCGTTTACGATCGCAGAATCTCAATTTCATGATCTATACACGCGCATTGATCAATGAAAATAAATGGCGTGCTGGTCGATATGGAATTGATGGTAAAATGATCGATTTCGGTAAGGAAGAAGAAGTCAAAACTCGTTTGCTTATCGAAGAACTTCTGGAGTTTATTGATGATGTTGTGGATGATTTGGGCAGCAGAAAGGCGATCGATTATGTAACCACCATGCTCAACAATGGTACGGGAGCAGATCGTCAATTGAAGGTGTATGAAGAAACTGGCGATTTAGTCAAGGTGGTAGATTATATTCTCGATCAGACCCTTCAGGGAACCTGAGATTAAAGGGAAATCGTACATTTGCGCCCCTAATTTTTTTAACATGGAGATGCCCGTTTTGAGAGTGGCGATACTCGATTTGTACAATGGTGAGGCGAATCAAGGCATGCGATGCATTAGACAATTGCTCGCTGAGTTTGGTGAAAGGCCTGGCATTGCTATCGAGTCGATGGAGTTTGATGTGCGAGGGAAGCACGAAATTGCCGATTTAAGTTTCGATGCATACATTTCTACGGGCGGACCCGGCAGTCCGATTGATACTGAAGGATCTGATTGGGAAACCAAATATTTTGGGTTGATGGATGACATCCGATCGCACAATGTTGCTTGTCCGGAACAAAAGAAGCCGGTTTTCTTGATTTGTCATTCGTTCCAGATTTATTGTCGTTACTACGGAATTGGTAAAGTGTCGAAACGAAAATCGATTTCGTTTGGTGTGATGCCGATTCATTGTGCAACTGCTGGAATTACAGAACGCTACTTTAGTGGAATGGATGATCCGTTTTGGGCAGTAGATTCTCGTGAATGGCAGGTTACACAGCCCGATATGAAAAGGATTCGTGAGATGGGTGGAGATATTTTGTGCATCGAAAAATACCGACCACATGTTCGACTTGAACGATGTGTGATGGCTATGCGATTTGATGATGTGATATTTGGAACTCAATTTCATCCTGAAGCCGATCCAGTTGGTATGATGTATTACTTGAAAACAGATGAAAAAAAGCAGCAAGTGATCGAGCAACATGGTGAAGAAAAATACAATATCATGATCGATCATTTAGATGACCCTGATAAAATTGTACTTACCTACAATACCATTATTCCGCACTTTTTGGAACACGCATTGTCGATACAGAGAAAAACAATTTAAAATTATGGTTAGCGCCCTTCGCGAAAAATTTAACGCACAATTTACTGAAGAAAAGTATCAGCAATTTCTTGAAGATTTGTATTCCCGTGCGGGGATGAAGATCAATTTCAGGGTTGCTGAATCGCCAGTGTTTTTCAGCAAGGAAATGCGACTTAAATTCGAAGAAGCGGGTGAAATGATTGTGGATGCTTTGATGCGAAGCGATTTGAAGGAAATCACTGAAGCTGCAATTCCTGAAGGATTACGTGTGCCTAACGAAGATGATCACACACTTTTTTTAGCCTTAGATTTTGCAGTTTGTTTAGATGAGCAAGGAGATTTGATTCCACAATTGATCGAATTGCAAGGATTTCCATCGCTCTTTGCATTTCAGGATATGGTTCAACAAACGTATGTGGATCATTACGACATTCCTAAGAATTATAGCGTGTTTTTTAATGGTTTAGATTCTGCATCTTACAGAGAAAGACTGAAGAATCTTTTGCTCAACGGGCATGATCCGAAGCACGTGATCTTGTTAGAAATTGAACCAGAGAAACAAAGCACTGGAGTTGATTTTTATGCAACAAAACAAATAACTGGAATAGAGCCCATTTGTATAACAAAAGTGATTCGAGAAGGCCGTAAATTATTCTACATGCTCGAAAATGAAAAGGTAGAAATAAAGCGGATTTATAATCGTGTTATTTTTGATGAATTTACCAAAAGAACTGACCTCCATTGTGAATTTAATTTAACCGAGGATGTTGATGTTGAATGGGCTGGACATCCAAACTGGTTTTTTAGAATCAGTAAATTTTTAATGCCTTATTTCAACAATAAATTTGTTCCTCATTGTCAGTATTTAAATGATGTTAATCCAATTCCAAACGATTTAGAAAATTATGTGCTAAAACCACTTTTTTCTTTTTCTGGAACAGGAGTAATCTTTCATGTGAAAGGTGAAGATATTGATTCGATTCCAATGGAGGAGCGCAAGAATTTCTTATTGCAGCGAAAGGTAGTGTATGAGCCAGTTTTGCAGGCTCCTGATGGGAAAGTGAAAATAGAAGTTCGATTGCTTTATTTCTACGAACCAGGAAATGCCCGACCGGAGTTGGTTGTGAATTTAGGTCGATTAAGTAGGGGCGAAATGATTGGAGTGAA
>CAMCXT010000118.1 GCA_945883545.1 Chitinophaga pinensis
CTTATCGAGTTTCGGTGGTACATAATTGTTGCCCATGTAAGGCGAGCGCTTGCAACCAATAAATGTGAGTAGAAAGAATAGAAAAATGGAGGCACGGGTCATTTCACAAAAATACCGATCATTTCAGTAAAATTTAGCAACTTTGCAAAGTTAATCCGTAAAGTTCAGGTTATGAAAAAACTCTTTCAGTTCGCATCGTTCCTGTTGTTGCTGCTTTCGCTTCCTACTTTAGCAATTGCTGGTGGTGGAGACGATGACAAGAAACCTAAAGATGAACTTCGCCTCGAAGCAGATGAAGCCATTCGCTACGCACGCTGGAAGAACTGTTTCCGCTTTCGTGAAACATGGTCGGTTAAAAGAGACACCAGCGGAACCGCTTGGGTGGTTACTGCCGAGCGCACAAAGAAAGTGAAGAAAGCCTTTCGCGATCACAATGGAAGCGTTTACAAATGCGGATCAGCAGAAAATTGCAGAATGAGTATCAAACGCAACATGGTATTTGATGAAAAAACTGCGAAGGTCATCCGTAAAAACCAACTCAGAAGTTTTAGCAAAGATTAACGTTCCACGTTTTATCGAATCACTTCGAAGCGTTTCACCATCAAATTACCCGTAAAATCCTCCACCCGAAGCAGATAGATACCTTGCGGCCAAGCACTTAACGCAATCGTATTTCCTTGAACTGAACTTCCAGTAAGCACCAATCTACCATCCACCGTGAGAACGGTGTAATTGAAATTGCGACCCGAACGATCCTCTATTTTCAAAAAATCGGAAGCTGGGTTCGGATAAACTTCAAAAAAGTGATTTTCAATTGACTCTGCACTTGTTGCGGCGATACTTTCGGTTGCTGTACAGCCGCGACTGTCGGTAATGTTTATGGTATAACTTCCAGGCGTATCGAAATTTACAGTGTTTCCGGTTTCACCGGGGAAGTTCTCCCAAGTGAAAGTGTACGGCGGAGTACCTCCTGTAATTGATCCAATGGTGAGGGTTCCGTTCGATTCACTCAAGATCCCGTTGATGATGAGTGGTTGGGTAACTGAATACACCTGACTCCTTGAACATCCATGGGCAGATACTGCAGTGAGTGTGTAGTTTCCGGTTGTGAGATTTTCGAGGTCTTGCGTGGTTTGTCCGTTCGACCAACTGTAGCTTACAGGTTCTAAACCCGAAGTTAAAGTCACATCCACAGCGCCATCGTTTAATCCGTTGCAAGTGATAAAGGTGGTTTCGGCAGTGAATTGGACTGGGCTTGAAGTTTGGATATTTGCTTCTAGATTGGCAAAACAGCCATTGGGTTGAATAGCTAGCAATTGAATTGCGGTTCCGGTATTGACTGTGATTTGAGATTCCGTTGAACCATTGTTCCATAAAGGATAAGACAAAGAATCAACAAAGCTGATAGTGGCAATTTGGCCAGGACAAAGCAGGCTATCTGTTACAAATAAAGGAGACGGAGTTTGACATGAGTCGGCTGTATAACGAACTAAATAGGCCCAATTTCCGCCTGTTGAAGAAAATCCAATCACAAAGTCATCGTCTAAACCGAAAGATGTTGGTGCTGCATTGCTTGCAGTAGCATTACCACCAAAAACGAGGCTTTCGAGCGCATTACTGTAACGCATGTTGAGGATTGAATACCAGCCTTGGCCAGTAATTTCATCGTACCGGTCAAATGAGTCTGTTTCGGAATTGATTCTGAACAGCATGCCTTGGCGATGGTTTACAGTGGGCGTTACAAAAGTTGCAACATCGGTAACCAGCGTTTCTCGCAGAATTCCACCCATCCAGACGTTTCCTTGTGCATCACAGGCGGCCGATTGCCAGGTAGAAAAACCAGTTGATGTGTTATGCCAGGCGGTGTCTTCGCTACCGTCGTTGTTAAGTCGAATTACAGTAGATGACCAATCTCCGGGTGTAACAGGAAGAGAATCCTGTCCAAAATAATTGACCATTGGCGAATTAATTCCAGCATACACTCTACCGAGTTGATCCACTGTAAAATCTGAGAAAAGGTCTTGACCGTAAGAACCTCCAATCCATCCCCATATAGGCTGCCCAGTTGACGACCATTTCTGAACGATTACGTCATAGTTGGCCGAAAATTCTGGATAATACCAAGGTCGAATGGTGTCACCATTTAAGTAAATTTCATTGTATCCGCTGTATGCGATATATATAGAACTGTCGGCGCCGTTTTCGAGGTTGGAATTGGAATATGTTAAACTTGAACTTCCTGCTGGACCGCAAATGCCAATCCATTGCCCTAGCCCATCGTCGCTGAAAGCAGCTATAAATTCAACCATCAACAAAGTGGTATCAACAAGTTGCAAATTACCAATAGACGCAGTTGTTCTCGCTCTTCCGCTCATCACCACGCCACCACCAGGCAGGGCGCGCACATCGGTTCCTTCTTCATCCCAAGGATTTGCGCCATTAACAGCCCAAGCAACATCTCCATCGGGTTCGATTTTCATCAGAAACATTTCACGTCCTCCAGCATTTCCGACCAATGAATCGTTTCCGTAACGTAAGACTCCAAAATAATGACCAGTGAGATAAAGATTTCCTTCTGCATCGCAGTCCATGCCGTTTACTTGATCCCAATACTGCGATCCAATAGCTTTTGCCCAGAGAAATTGCCCATCTGGAGCATATTTAAGAATACAGACATCTTCTACAAAATTCGATTGGAAAGAATAGCTTCCTATGTTTAGAATGCCTGAGAATTGAGCTGCGAGGTATGAATTTCCACTAGGATCAACTGCAACAGCATTAAAATTATCATAATCGCTATCAAGACCTTGTCGGGGCGACCAATTGACCCACTGAAAATTCTGCGCAGATAGTGAATATGGCAAAATCAACAGAGACAACGCGATAATTCTTAGGTATGTAAATAAGCTTTTTTTCATAGTGGGATAGATTGGTCGAAATTAGAACTTTCGCAGATATGCGGCTTAAAAAAGAAGTACACAATTGAGGTGATCATTTAGAAAACTGGTTTCAGATCCCGCCTGCATTCTGTACTTTGGCTGCATGAATATCAACCCGCAAGACGACAAACGCCT
>CAMCXT010000119.1 GCA_945883545.1 Chitinophaga pinensis
GAATGCCGTGTCGAAAAAACGCAAACCGTATTTGTGAAAGCAATTCCTGATAAACCAGAGCTCTTGTTTAATGGAGACTCCACCGCTTGCGCAGGAGACACACTCATATTAAACTCATCTATTTTTGCAGTTCGCTACGAATGGAGCACAGGCGATACCACGCAATTCATCCAAGCTTTCAATACTGGTCTTTACTATGTTACCATCGTAGCATCCAACGGATGTAGAAACTATTCTGATACCACACTGTTGAGCTTCAACCCACAGCCTGAACTCACATTGCTTAGTCCAACCTTCCCGAATGGCTTCAACCTCAGTGCTTACGGCTCAACCGATGGATCTATCGATGCTATCATCACCGGAGGCGTTGAACCCTTCAGCTTCACTTGGTCGAATGGTGAAACAACAGAAGATTTACAAAATATCCCCTCTGGGTTCTATCAACTCACCATCCGAGATCTTGGAGGCTGCGGCGACAGCGATACCATAACACTTACCCGCCCCGACACCATCATCGTTGTTGATCCACCTGATCCAGAAGATTTTGATTTATTAATCCCGAACGCTTTCACTCCCAACAGTGATGGGTTCAACGATGTGTTTTTCATCCGTGGCCTAATTCCAGAACATGTGGAAAACGAGTTCTACGTGTTCGACTTCCGTCGACAATTGGTGTATTCTGCCCAAAACTACAGCAACACCTGGAACGGAACCGACAACAACGGTAAACGATTACTCACTGGAACTTACTACGGTGTGTTCAAATCGAAAGGACTCGAGAAACCGGTTACGACCGTGATTGATTTGAGGTACGAATAACCCCGGTAACCCCGGACTGAAGTCCCAAGATCGTTTGAGGTACATGCAGCCCCGGACTTCAGTCCGGGGTTACGAGGTTACAAAGCGTGTGTGACGCCCACCATTTCTTTTGCAGTCTTGAAGATTGCATGCTCATCGTATCCACATTCTGCCCAAAGTTCGGGCTGAGTGCCATGCTCGATGTATCGATCAGGAATTCCTAAACGCTTCACTCTGGCATTGTAGCCGTGATCGGCCATGAATTCCAAAATAGCAGAACCAAATCCTCCTTGTATACAACCATCTTCAACGGTGATGACACGCGCGTGGTTGGTGAAAATATCATGCAGCATCTCTTCATCCAAAGGCTTCACGAAACGCATGTCGTAATGCGCTACAGAAACACCTTCTGATTCTAATTTATCGGCTGCGATTAAGGCAAGATTTCCAATATGTCCAATCGAAAGAATCGCGAGGTCGTTTCCAGCACGAAGCTTTTTGCCCTTACCGATTTTCAATTCTTCCAAAGGCGTTCTCCATTCAGTCATCACACCGTTTCCACGAGGGTAACGAATCGACATAGGACCAGGATTCTTTACACCAGTAAACATCATGTTTCGGAGTTCCTGCTCATTCATCGGCGCAGCCACAACCATGTTTGGCAAACAACGCATGTATGCGATATCGTAAGCTCCATGGTGTGTTGGACCATCGGCACCAGCTAAGCCACCACGGTCGAGGCAGAAAATAACATGTAAATTCTGAAGTGCTACATCGTGCATCACTTGGTCGTAAGCACGTTGCATGAAAGTACTGTAGATGTTACAGAAAGGAATCAACCCTTGTGTTGCCATGCCGGCGCTGAAGGTAACTGCATGTTGTTCTGCAATCCCTACATCAAAAGCACGTTCTGGAATTTCCTTCATCATGATGTTGAGCGAGCATCCTGAAGGCATTGCTGGAGTTACACCAACAATGCGTTCATCGGCCTTTGCCAATTCAACAATGGTATGTCCGAAAACATCTTGGTATTTTGGAGGTTCAGGCCCTTTCTTCGGCGACTTAAGAATTTCTCCAGTGTCTTTATTGAACAAACCTGGCGCGTGCCAAAGGGTTTGGTCTTCTTCGGCCAACTTGTAGCCTTTGCCCTTCACAGTAAGCACGTGCAGAATCTTAGGACCAGGAATGTCTTTAAGATCCTTCATTACCTGCACCAAGCGGTTCACATCGTGCCCATCAACCGGGCCGAAATACCTGAAGTTAAGCGATTCGAAAAGATTGCTTTGTTTGAGCAGTGCGCTCTTTACGGCATTCTCCACTTTTTGCACGATGGCTTGTGCATTGGGACCGAACTTCGAGATTTTACCCAATAAATTCCACACTTCATCCTTCACACGGTTGTAAGTGTGAGAAGTGGTGATGTCGGTTAGATATTCTTTCAAGGCACCAACGTTGGGATCGATCGACATGCAGTTGTCGTTTAAGATCACGAGCATGTTGTTGGGTTCCGTTCCAGCATTGTTCATGGCTTCGAATGCCATTCCGCCGGTCATTGCGCCGTCGCCAATTACAGCAATGTGTTGTTTGTCGAATTGTCCTTTTAGACGCGAAGCTACTGCCATTCCAAGCGCAGCAGAGATGGATGTTGTGCTATGGCCAACACCAAAGGTATCGTACTCGCTTTCTTTTCTTTTTGGGAAACCGCTAATCCCTTTGTACACTCTATTGGTGTGGAAAACGTTGCGGCGACCTGTGAGCATTTTGTGCCCATAAGCCTGGTGACCAACATCCCATACTAGCTGATCGTATGGAGTGTTGAATATATAATGAAGTGCAACGGTTAGTTCCACAGTTCCTAAACTGGCTCCAAAATGCCCTCCTTTCACCGATACGATATCGATGATGTATTGGCGGAGTTCGTTGCTGATTTGAACTAGGTCGTCTTCTTTGAATCGACGCAAATCGGCAGGCGTATCAATTTGAGAGAGCAGTTCGCCGGGGATAATGTTCATAGGCGTATTTAGAAAGACAAATGTAGAAAAAGCAGCGTTTAACTTTGTATTAACAATGCAGATTGGGAATTGTTGTTTAACCCCATCATTGAAATTCGGGGTCAAAACCACCCCTGAATATCCACCAAGCTCAGCGATTCCCTAGAAACACCCATTTCATCGCGAACGATTTTCCCTTCTGATAGCTGCACGATACGGTCACCGGCTT